>JAHCLG010000005.1 GCA_026125385.1 Legionellales bacterium | reverse complement strand
TTAAAACTTCGATCCTGGATCTCCGCTACGCTCCGTTCCAGGCTACAGACTACGCTCCGTTCCAGGCTATAATTATTATCGACGCCTTTTCTCATTACTTTAACGAATGATGGAAGGAACATCTGCTGGGGTTCTCACTTCGTAACGCTCCTCTTTTTCAGGCATAATCTCGGGTCGTTGATCGATCATAATTTCGACCCGACGGTTTTTAGCGCGATTTTCAGGCGTGTCATTCGGTGCTAAATTTTGGGTATCGCCATGACCACGAATTTCTAAACGTTCGGCATCCATGCCCGAACTTTCAATAAATTCTTTGACCACCGAATACGCGCGTGAAGCCGATAATTCCCAATTCGAACGGTATAATTGATTTTTGATCGGCACATTATCGGTGAATCCTGAAATCACAATTTTGCCTTCAATATTTTTCAATTGCTCACCCAATTCAGAAATTACCGGACGAAATTCATCGGTTAATTCCGCCGATCCCGATGGAAATGCTCCGGCATCTAATAAACGGATCACAATAATTCGGCCTTTTTGCTCGACTTGCACGCGTTTTGCTTTAATTTCATTGTTTAACAAAGTCTTAATAGCGCGCATATCTTTTTGAGTTTGTGGTGCTAATTCATTGGGAATTTGTGTAGTATACACTGGAATTCTCACCTCTTCTTTGGGAATGGCAGTGGGCAGTGGCGGATTTTTCGTATCCTCTTTCCCCGCAGGCGGTTGTTCATTGGTAGGTTCAAGGCTAATCGAAACCGGTGAACCAAAAGCTTCTTTCATAGAAATTCCAAGTAAACGAAACTTTTCTTTATCCACTTCAGATAAAGCAAATAACATCACAAAAAACCCCATTAATAATGACATTAAATCGGCAAAGGTGACAACCCAAGTAGCACTATTAATCGCAACAATTTTCATGCTGTCGGCTTTGCGTTTTTGTTTACGTTTTTCTTTTTTTTCTTTTTCACTATCATCAATGACCATGATAGTCCCTCATATTTTAGGCGGCCTTGTGAATGTCACTAGAACGTTTTGATCCCGGTAAATAGGTTTGCAAAATATCATTAATGATACGGGGATTTTGTCCGGCTTGAATACCAATCACTGCATCAATAATTAACGCTTGCATGGTGCGTTCTTCTCGTGAGCGCAGCTCGAGTTTTTCGGCAATTGGCGTAGCAATAATATTGGCGAGTATGGCGCCATATAAGGTGGTGAGCATGGCAATTGCCATCGCCGGTCCCAAAGAACCTGGATCACCCAAATTCGATAACATTTGTACTAAACCAATTAAAGTGCCAATCATACCCATGGCAGGCCCAACATCAGCAATCGCCCTAAATATTTGCAATCCTTGTTCGTGACGCGATACTGTCATTTCCATATCTTTAACTAGCATCGTTTCAACAATTTCTGGTTCTAAGCCATCCACTAAATGTTGTACGCCTTGTTTTAAAAAATTATTTTTAATATCGGCATTTTCTAACGCTAAAATACCATTTTTACGCGCAATTTCTGCCAACTGTAATACTTGACTAATCACTTGTTCAGGAGTTTCGCTACGATAAAATAATACTTTTAAGCCAATTTTAACTGCACCAAAAAATTGGTGTAAAGAAAAGCGCATTAATACCACACCAGCCGTGCCACCAAAGACAATTAACATGGAAGGTACATTAAACATGGCTTCAGCACTACCGCCGACAATAATTGCCATGATGACAACGCCGATGGCAAAGATAAACCCAATAAGTGTCGCCAGATCCATTAATATCACCTTGTTCCATTTTTTACATTTCTATAGGTAATATCGGTATTCAAAATAAAAACTTAATTGAATTTAGCGATTAATAATACTCAATAAACTCAATTGACTTAATTTCACAAAAATTTGTTGTGAAGCTTCTAGTTGAGTGGTAAGTTGTGAAAATAAAATACTACCTTCTATCGCATCATAGTCACCAAACTCACTTAAAGTAATAGAGTTTTGCAAACTAAAATCCCCTAAAATAGCAGTTTCTGAATCAACCACATTAATTCGCGTACCAATATCGGAAATGCCATCGACAATACGATTAAACCCTTGCGTTAACGATAATGAATTGGCATCAAACGCATTCATAAAACGCGCGTAATCGGCATCGTTACTGACGCCTTGGCGCAAAGCATTAATCATATTTTGCACGGAAGTAAAAATATTTTGCGTGGTGCTGGGTTCTACAGTGAAATTATCACCGACATCAGGTTCACCGCGAATGGCAATATTAATGCCATTAAAATTTATTGTGGCATTATCGGAATACGCTGGCGCATCATTGGGAATAACGAGTGGTAAAGCTGGAATTAATTGCCCACTGGTGGAACCGGTTACCGTATACGCTAATTCGCCGCTAGCATTATTTACAAAATTAATCGTGTAAGTTTCATTGACATAAGCACTGGCATTTACCACCTCACCACCCGCAATCGTGCCAGAGCCAGTATTCGCCGGATTACCACTTACTTGAAATGTGCCGTTGCCTGTTGGAATATTTTCAAATAAATCAAATCCCGGATCGTTGAGCGAAATCGTTGCGCTGATCCCCACATCTAAATATCGACGCCCTGTATCGCCTTGATAAACAAAATTATTAGTCGAATCTTTAATAAATGCCTGCGTATTGGCTGAATAACCGGAATAAATATATTCACCATTGGTATTACGCGTATTAGCGAGCGCTAATAATTCATTCAAGCGTTCTTCCATCTCAGTGGCAACCACATTGCGATTGGCTTGCGTATATGAAGGAACGGAAGCTTGAATTTTTAATTCTTGAATACGTTGAATAACGCTACTCATCGACGTTAAAGTTTGTTCGGAAAGCTGCAAATTATTTAAAGCAATTTTATTATTATTGGTCAGCGTTTCTAGTTGTTGACCAAACACTTCTAAATTTTTTAAACGCGAAGTTTCTACGGGTGCTTCATTAATATTTAAATATTTTTTTCCCGTCACTAATTTTGTTTGCACTTCTTGCAAACGCTGCTGACTTAATTGCAACGATTTTAATGAGGCACTGTCAAATTGTAAGGTGGATAATCTCATGGCGTTAATCCTAATAAAGTGCTAAACATAATGTCGGATACCGAAAATACTTTTGCCATGGCCTCAAATCCTCTTTGATAACGAATTAATTTCGCGGCCTCCTCGTCTTCATTGACTCCAGAAAGTGAATCTCGTTTATTTTGTGACGCTTCTAATAATACCGTGCTGGCTTCTAATTGAATTTTAGCGGCATTACCATCGGAAGCAACGGTGCCAATCGCTTGCACAAAGCCATTGGCAAAGGTACTGGTATTATTAAATAAAATTTTAGAACTTTTTAAATCGTCTAGTAATAATCCATTGCGATTATCACCAACACCATTCGTATTATAATTAACGGTAAAACGATCGCCTGCAACCGGTGTACCATTGATATCAACGCGATAACCATAATCTAAATTAGAGGGCGCAGGGGTTGGAAATACCGCATTGGCTTGTCCTGGGGTAAAAGGAATGCCTGCTTGTAATAATACTGGAGCACCCGGCACGGTATTATTGTAAACGCTATAAGTATTCGGTGGATTATCAAATTGAATTAAAATCGGTGGGGTTAACGCTTGTGCGGTGGTAGTAAATGATGCATTGGTGGTATCAACCACCACACCAGCAGAAATCGATCCGGTGCCTGAATTGCTAGTACTAGGAGTTGTGCGAATGGGTGCTGCTAGTGCAATATTGGCTGGATTAGTAATAGCAACCGTCATTTCATCAGCCGTATTTCGTGTGGGGGTAATTAAATAACGTTCGCTGGCTGGAATCGGTAAAGTACCGGCAGAAATGGAAATTTGAAATCCATCTGCGCTAATTGTGTGTGGAAAAGCCGCGACTATTCCCGTTGCCACACTGGTGTTATCAGAAATACGCGTTAACACATAATCGTTGGGCGCGGTAAAACTTAACCGATAATCCGAACCCGTGAGTTGTGAAACATCGGTAATTGCGACCGTCATCGTTTCATTTTGCGTATTATTTAAATTGGGTAACACACGATTTGCCATGGCAGTTGCACTATTTAAATCGTTATAAAAATTACCACCTAAATTGCCTTGTAAATCCATCCCTAATCGATGTTGGCTATTGGTTTGGGCAATAATGCCTGCGGCCACAACGCCAATTTGATTTAATGTATTTTTAACCGTACCATCGCGATAGCTTAATAATCCACCCATTTTTCCGGTGGTGATGGTATTGGTAATATTAGAAGTAATGGTGCCATCGGTAACAATAATATCTAATAATTCAGAATTTTCTGCGTTAGGTTGCGTAGAAAAGGAATAATATTTACTACCCACCACTAAAGGGCTGCCATTATTTAACGAAACATTGACGGCGCCATCGGGTTGCTCAGTCACATTCACTTGGGTAAATTTCGATAATTCTTTTAATAATCCTTCGCGTTGATCCAATAAATCGGGAGCGGCAGTACCACCGGCGCGGGTAATTTGTAAATTAATATCGGCCACGCGTTTTACTAAGGCACTGGCTTCGCTGGCAGCAGCACGCAAATTATCATTGGAATTTTGCACTTGGCGATTTAATTCATCACTAATACTTTGAAATTGCTGAACTAAACTATTTGCTTGGTTTAAAAAAACGCTTCTGGATGCAAGTACCGAAGGATTTTCTAACGCGGATTGTAATGAATTAGAAAGCTTTTCGTAGCCAATGGCAATATTGGTGGCGTCTAAACTAAAAAAATTACCTAACTCATTTAACGATTGGCTTTTCACTTGATTAAAATTAAAATTCGCCGTGCTTTGTTGCAATTCTTTGGTGACATAGGAATTCGTCACGCGAATAACATCACTCACCGAAACCCCTAATGGATTTCCTGCTGCTGATTGTTCTGTTAAGACAACATCACGGCGCGTATAATTTTCGTTATACATGTTAGCAATATTTTGCGAGGTGGTGGCCAACGCCGAACGATAAGCGAGTAATCCACTTAAACCAATTTCTGCGATACCTGCCATAATCTTAACCTCTTTTCTACGTGTTCACGTTTAACGTGTCACGGATTTAAATTCATCGCTTTCCATGATCGAAATAATTTTATTGGCATAATTCGGATCCGTTGCATATCCAGCTCTTTGTAATTCACGGGCAAATTGATGCGGATTACTCACGCTTTTTAAAGCTTGATCATAACGTGGATTATTTTGCAAAAACTGTGCGTAGTCCGCAAAACTTTCCCGAAATGAGCCATAGCTGCGAAATCCCGCCCGTTCTTTACGTGCAATCCCATTGCGATATTCTAAGGTGTTCACAAATACTTTTTCACTCTCCCAGCCACCATGCGCTTTAATTCCAAATAAATTATGCGATGAATTTCCATTCGCATGTTTAATCACTTTTTTGCCCCAGCCGGTTTCTAATGCCGCTTGGGCAATTAATACTTTAGGATCGACACCGAGTTTTTCCGCAATCGGTTTGGCTTCGTGCCATAAGTGTTGAACAAATTCCAATTTTGAATCAAAAGCACTGCTAGTAAGTTTTGCCGCTTTTGCCAATGATTCTGTTTGCCTATTTTCTCCTGCCTTAAACGGCATTGGCAATGCCGCTAAATCCCCTGGCTTATTCTTATTATCGGCAAGATTTGCAGATTCTTTAGAATTATTTGGCAAGGCATGGGGTAAAGGAAGATATTGATTTTGAGGCGCTTTTTCTGCAGTATCGGCTTTTAAGCCTTGTGCGCGTTTTAATTGTTGGCTAATCATTTCCGCAAGACCCAAACCCCGCTCAGAAAGACTTAAGGCCATTTGTTTATCGTATAATTCTTCATAAGTTTCCATTTCATTGGAATTAAATAAGCCTTTACCAAATACTGCATAGGTTTCACGCATATTTTTTAAAATCATTTGCAAAAACATACCTTCAAACTGCTTAGCAATTTCATCGATGGCTTCAGCTTTTGAAAATTTTGCTTCATTACGCAGATTATTTAACCCGTGTAAATCCGTATAAATTTTCGTTTGTGCGCTATAATCCATATTCTTTCACCACTAAATAATCACTAATTCTGCTTTTAACGCACCCACGGCTTTTAGCGCTTCTAAAATCGCGACTAAATCGCCAGGAGCGGCACCGACTTTATTGATGGCATGAACGATATCCCGTAGAGAAGTGCCAGGTTCAAAAATAAATGCACGATTTTGTTGTTGTACCACTTGCACTTCCGATTCGGGTGTTACTGCGGTTTCGCCACCTGAAAGAGGATTTGGTTGCGAGACATCTTGATTTTCCGTAATCGTCACAATTAAATTACCGTGAGAAACTGCAGCCGGCGTTACTCGCACATTTTGGCCAATCACAATGGTACCGGTGCGAGAATTAATCACAATTTTTGCCGCACTTTCTGCCGGTTCTAAGGTTAAATTTTCAATTTCCGCAATAAAGCCGACAAAGCGTTGATCAAGATTACCATTTTTTAATTGCGGTACGCGTATTTGCACGGAGGCTGCGTCTAAAGGAATAGCAATTTGTTTTTGTGCCATGATATTTATTACATCTGCCATGCGTTTAGCGGTGGTAAAATCAGGATGAAATAAATTATAAATAATATGACCTTGTTGCAAATAAGGTGACACAATATTACGTTCCACGGTTGCGCCATTGGGAATGGAAGCACTGCTTGGCGAATTTACCGTGATTTTCGATCCATCCGCGCCTTGTGCGCCAATTCCAGACACCACAACATTGCCTTGCGCGACGGCGTAAACTGTACCATCGGCACCTTTTAACGGCGTTAATAATAACGTACCCCCTTGCAGGCTCGTGGCATTGCCAATCGAAGAAATCGTAATATCAATCGTTTGACCATTTTTCACAAAAGGCGGTAATTTTGCAGTGACCGCAACGGCGGCAATATTGCGAATTTGTAAATTAGCATTGGGCGGTAAACGAATATCAAATTGTTTTAACATGCTTAAAAAACTTTGATTGGTAAACGGTGCCTGTGCGGTGCGATCGCCAGTATTATTTAATCCCACGACTAAGCCATAACCCACCAATTGGTTTTCACGCGCGCCTGCAAGAGTCGCAATATCTTTAATGCGCTCAGCCAATGCGGTGAGGCTAAAACTTATCATTAATACTAGAATTAAAATTTTTTGCATTTACCAATTCTCCTTACCAAGGGAATATGCCACCTAATGCGCCCATGAAAAAGCGTCCAAACCAACCGGCGACATTGGTTTCGGCGACTTGGCCTGTACCACTATAAGCAATGCGAGCATCGGCCACGCGCGTTGAATCCACAGAATTATTTTCATCAATATCTGCAGGACGCACGATGCCCGTTAAGCGAATAAATTCTTTGCCTTGATTAATTTGCACCCATTTTTCACCGCGGATCACTAAATTACCATTACCCAATACTTGGGCTACTGAAACTGTAATCGTTCCTTGCAAATTATTTTTTTGTTCACTTTCACCGGTACCTTCAAAGGAATTATCTTTTTGCATATTAAAACCTAAATTACCTCGACCATTATTAAATTTAGGTGACATGCCTAATAAGGTTGGATTGGAGACATCGATACTGGTTTTGTTTTCGGTGCTTGTCGTCGCTTCTTTTTTACCCGTGGTATTTTCCACTAAACGCACCGTTAAAATATCACCGACGCGCCGTGCTCTATCGTCAGCAAATAAAGTGACAGCGGTAGCATCTTGATAAATCGATCCCGTGCGATTGGCACTTGCTTGTGCGACATGGGGATACACGGGCGAGAACCGAACATCGTTCGGTTCTGGTCCGCGACAACCACTTAAGATAATCACTGAAGTTAATATGACGAATTTAATTTTATGTTTAAACATAATATTCATCCTTATGAGGCTATCGTTCTGGTGGTGTAATCTATAATATCCTTCGCAGCTTCAATACCTTTACCCGTCACTTCAAACGCCCGTTGCGCTTGCAGCAGTAATACTAGTTCTTCGACAATATTTACGTTCGAGGCTTCCAACATCCCTTGACGAACGTTGCCCGCTCCTTCGGTTCCTGGCGTTTGTGTTTGCGGATCGCCGCTTGCTGCTGTGGCTAAATATAAATTATTCCCAATGGGTTCTAAGCCTCCTTCATTCATGAAGGTAGCAACTTCTATGGTTCCCACATTCGTAGGAATCGTGGCATTTCCCACGCGGGCGCTCACAGAGCCATCGGTGCCAATTAAAATTGAAGTGGTATTAGCAGGGATGGTAATGGAAGGTTCCATGGGTAAACCATCTGCGGTAACGATAACGCCTTCGGCATTGATGGTAAAATTCCCAGAGCGACTATACGCAATCGAACCATCTGCTTGACGAATTTGAAAAAAACCTTGGCCATCTAAGGCGATATCGGTTGCACCACCCGTTTGAATCATGGAGCCTTGTTCAAAATTCTTAGTAATGGAATCAATGCGTGCGCCGCGTCCCATCATAATGCCTGTGGGATTAATATCATTTTGATTTTCTTGACCACCTGGCGCGCGGATCGCTTGATAAGTTAAATCCACAGAACTGGCGCGACCGCGTTTAAATCCAGTAGTATTAACGTTCGCAAGATTATGAGAAATATTTTCCAGAATACGCCGTTGCGTATCCAAGCCGGTTTTAGATGTCCATAATGACGCTTCCATGCGTTACCCCTTACTGAATTTGGATCATGCGCACGGAATCTTGCGCTTGTTCATCAATCGTTTTTAACATGGCCAAGTTTTGTTGCAGTTGTTGTTGGATGCTGATCATTTTCACTAAACCATCCACCGCGTTGGCATTACTGCCCTCTAATGCACCAGTAATCAATTGCACATTCGCATCGGCATTCACGCCTCCTGCTGTAGAATAAATTAAGCCATCATCGCCTTTATATAAGGTATTAGCGGGTGGATTCACCAAACGGATCCTGTCCACTGCGGCGATATTTTCTGGCGGTTGGCCTTGCGGTTGAATGGAAACGGTACCATCAGCACCAATTAAAATTTTATCGTGCGGGGGTAATGCAATGGGACCTGAGTTGCCCATGACCGCATAACCGGCACTCGTCATTAACACGCCATTGACATCGGCATGTAAATCTCCAACTCGCGTGAGGGCTTCCTGCCCCATTTTATTTTGAATTCCAATCCAGCCTTTTTGCTTGATAGCAATATCCAATGGATTACCCGTGGTGATCAGAGGACCAGTATCGGTATTCAAATGGGTACCACTGATATACGCATTCACTCGTCCAGGTAGCGCTTGACCTTCAATCGGTTGACTCGCAAGACTCATTAATTCTTCGCGAAAACCGGTCGTGCTCACATTCGCCAAATTATTATTATTAATTCGTAATGCATTCCATAAATGTGAGGCACTATTGGCAGAAATGTAAACGGCACGATCCATCTAATTAACTCCTAATTAAATTTGTAAAATGGTTTGGGTAATTTCATCGGCGGTTGTTACCACTCGCGCATTTGATTGGAAATAACGTTGCGTGGTTACCAAGGACACGAGTTCTTGAGTTAAATCGACATTGGATTCTTCTAACGAACCCGATTGAAATGCCCCAATACTGTTAGAAACTTGCACTACGGGTGGACCTGAAGCATTGGTTTCTTTATACGACATGTTTCCCGATTTTTGTAAGCCGGATACTGCCGGAAATTCCGCTAAGGCAAGTTGAGCAATGTTTTGTAATTGGCCGTTAGAATAGCGCGCGGAAACAATGCCATCATCATCGATATTGATACTGGTGATTTCACCGGCGGGGAAACCATTGGTGACAATTCGACGAGTTTGATTATCGCTACCGAATTGGGTGGCTTCTTGATAGGACGTGGCAATGCTCATAACTGCCGCGCCATTAGTGGGGGTAAAACCAATCGTGGCAGGAATGGTGGTCGCTGCATAAGTTCCTGCGTTATTAAAGGTTACTGTTCCAATTAAATTCGCCGGCGGTCCTGCTGTGATACTGCTATCAATTCCATCCATTAATGCGTAAACATTCCATTGATTATTGGTAGCAGGGGTATTTTTGCGATAATAGGTTTCTAAAGTGTGAGAAATCCCTAAACTGTCGTAAACAATCGTGTCATTCCTAAAGTCAAAGGTCGTGGGGTCGTTCGGATCAAAAGGATCAGCCGCCGCTGTTGGTGTTGTATTGGCATCTAAATTAACTTCATAACTGGCGGTAGTAGTCGCTGTAGCGCCTAAAGGGGTCGTTGGAATAATCGCATCGCTTAAAGTCGCCGAAGTGACTCCAGTGGTAGTGTCAATGGCAAACGCTTGTAAACGTTCATTATTGGCATTCACAATCAAACCATCTTTATTCACTTGCATTCTTCCCGCACGCGTATAAGAGGTTTCACCATTCACTGAACTGCGCATCACTAAAAAACTTTCATCGGCGGTAATCGCCAAATCCAATTGGCGTGACGTTAATGAAAACCCGCCCTGACTGAAGTCGGTGCCAATATTTTGCACCTGCACCCCATTCACTAATTGGCGACCCGAACGGCCTTGCGCAAAACTATCGGCTAAATCCACATAAGATTGTTTAAATCCATACGTGCTGGCGTTGGCAATGTTATTGCCGGTATATTCCAATTGCGTGGTTGCAGCTCGTAGTCCTGAAATTGCTGTTGTATTAATCGACATCCTTAATCTCCTTAAGTCCTTATCGCTACTTCCTTATATGACTCTCACAACATCGCTAAAGCTGACGGAGCCTACGGGTAAATTAATAATCGCACCCGCAGCACCATTTAATTCCACACCTTCAACGGGGAACGTGGCATTGGTGGTATAGGCTTTTTGTCCTGTAGCACTCATCCCTTCAGCTTTTATAAAATAATTACCATCTTGTGCTTTCATACCGTTATCCGTAATTCCATCCCATTTGAAATCCACTAATCCGCTATTGCGATTACCAAGATATAATTTTTTCACTACACTACCCGCACTATCGGTAATAGATACGGTTAAATCCGTGACGGGTTCCGTTAAATTTACCGAACCTGCTAAACCATCTTTGGCATTGAGTGATCCAAAAGTACTTGATACTTGAATGGATTTTCCAATCAATGAAGAAACTTGTAACGCTTGGCTTGAAAGAATATTGCTGCTTAAACTGCTCATGGTATCGTTTAATTTATTAATACCTTCAAGGCTACTAAATTGCGCCATTTGCGCGATAAAATCGGCACCACCTTCAGGGTTGAGCGGATCTTGGCTTTGCAGTTGAGTGGTGAGAATTTTAAAAAATTCTTCTTGCCCCAAGTCTTTATTCTTATTTTTATTTTCTTGGGGCAATGCCAAACTGGCTAAAAAATTACTTCCTTGCACGCTTGTTGTATCCATAATTACCCTCGTTTTTTATTTCCCTGTTTAGTGTTCAATTTTCCCTAATTCTCTAAAACTGATAATGCGCGTTGCGTCATATTCCGTAACGTCACAAACATTTCTAAATTCATCCGATAATCTTTTGAGGCCGATAGCATATTTGCCGTTTCATCAAACGTATTAACATTCGATAAATACACATAACCTTTTTCATTGGCATTGACATTGGTGGGATCGTATTTTTGATCGATCGGCGCATCACTTTTTACAATTTGCGTGACCCCTACTCCTTGCGCAGCTTGACGCAAAGGATCGAATGCTGACATTTCATTGGACATCACCGTAGAAAATACGGGGTTAAGCGCACGGTAAGCTCCTTCTTCAGTCCGTGAAGAAACATTTGCATTGGCAAAATTACTGGCCGTAGTATTGAGTCTGACTGTTTGTGCGCTCATTCCCGAAGACGCTATGCGCATGGCAATTTCCAAGCTCATAAAATTTATTCTCCTTTAATTGCCGTTAAAATTCCGGCAACTCGATTACGCAAAAAATTTAAACTCGCTTGATAACGCAAGGCATTATCGGCAAATGCGCCTTGCTCTAAATCATTATCTACTGTGTTTCCATCTAATGCTGGAAAATGAGGAATGCGATATTTTAATTGCATCATGCCAATTTCACTTTCATTGCCAAGATGATCAGAACGATTCGTTGCCAGGCTAATGGGTTTTTCTGCATTATTAGGAGTCATTCCCGTGGTTTGCTGTAGGGTTTGATAAAAATTAAAATCTTTCGCTTTATAATTAGGCGTGGAAGCATTCGCCATATTAGCCGATAAAATGGCGGTGCGTTTTTCGCGGAGTAGTAGCGCTTGTCCGTGCACTCCTAAAATTGTATCGCCATTCATGAGTATCTCCTTATCGACAGAACTCTAAAAAACTTTAATAAAAATCTGTCTTATGAAAAAAGTATAGGATGCATTTCACACTTCGCCATTTTTTTATAAAAAAAAATTAAGGTTTTCTTAACTCGTGCCGATAAATAAAGTGATTACCCTTAAAACACTGTTAGTCCTAGCTTTTAGGACATTTTTACGGCAAATCCTACCTTAGCAATAAGGTAAGATTTGCCGATTTAATTATTTTTTTAGTTTTTTCTTGCCAAATCCTTTCTATCATTTATACCTAAAGGTAATCTTTTGCGTTTTAAACCGTTATCAACGTTAATGCATGAGACATCAAAGGAATGAAAAACCTATAATGAGGGTATGTCAATGAGTCAATTACCAGCAAATTTAATTGCCAACGTATCAAATATTACAGCAAAATCGGAATCGGTTAATTTCAAAACTAATTCTACTACTGATAAAAATAAAGAAGCCTTTTCTCAAGTAATGAATCAAGAAGAAAAAAAAATAAAACAAGATAAAACAGTAAAAAATACTGAAGAAGCCAAAGAAAAAAATTCTAATCATCCTGAAAAAAATACTACTAATGAAACAGCGCAACAAAATAATGCTACTCAAGAAAAATCTAAAACGGATACCAGTCAAAAACAGGATGAAACCCAACAAACGACTGAAACAATTACCCAAGAAACCGCATCCACTGTAGACGGCCAACCTCTCACTGCCAATATCGCTTATCAAACCATCGAAGATTTAAATGCAGTAGCTTATTCTGATCTTAATAGCACGAATACTCCAACGACAACTCCCACTAATGCGAATGTCAATGGTGATCCAATTATCGATCCTATGATTGAAAATGCTCAAAATCCCAATACCATTAATAATAATCAACCTATTCAAACCGCTGTTAATTCAGCTCAAACTGTAGAGAACTCTCCACAGGTAGCGTCAGAAAAAATAATTCATCAACCCACTGCTGCCGCTGTTACACTTGCCAATAATTCGCAGCAAGTCATTAATCCAGCACTCAGCAATGAAGAGAATCTTAATCAAGACATCGATGCGGTTATAGATTCTAGCAGTGAAAATACCTCAGAAAATGAATTTATGCTCACTCAGCATTTTGTTAAAGCGAAAGCAAATTTAGACACCAACACGCCAAATACTCAAGCAAAATTTAATGCGCATTTTGCTCAACTCTTCACGCAACAAGCCACCCAATTTGATCAAGATAATCTTTTTTTAAATTTGCATCAGCTAGGCAATGTTATGGGTAAAGAAATGATTCAAACCATGCCCAATCAAGTTTATAGCAACCTGCCTACGCAAACTGTTCCTATGATTAATCATACTACGCCATTTGGTCAGGCGGATTGGAATAATGGTTTTGGTGATAAAATTGTCATGATGCTTAAAAATAATTTGCATAGTGCCGAAATTAAAATTTATCCTCCCGATTTAGGCACTATTCACGCGAAAATTAAAATGGATGGCACACAAGCGGATTTAAGTTTTACCACTCAACATTCAGCGGTTAAAGATGCCTTAGAAAATAGCTTGCCGCGATTACGTGAATTGTTAGCACAGTCTGGGCTGAGTTTAGGGGATGTTTCTGTTGCCACTCAACAACGTCAACAACAGCACTCCGATCAAGGAAATTTTCAATCTTCATCCACTGATGCGATGGTGACTGCTGAAACTGAGGAAGAAATTTCTACGAGCAGTGCAAAACACACTATCGTCATGAATGGCTTAGTGGATTATTACGCGTAATCACTTGTTTTTAATTATTTTGAGCTATACTTAGATTTAAGAACAACACATTATGGGGTAACGACCATGGCTGAAAATCGCGATTACTTACCAGAGTTATTATTACAAATGGAAATTGCTCATCCAGACTATGAAGATGTTTGGTTTGAGGGTTATGACCAAGGACAACGCGGTATTAGTGAAGCCTCAAATCCTTATAAAAAACAATCACGTGAATATCATTATTGGCAAGAAGGCTGGTGGGCCGGCTTTTTCAATGAACCTTCGGTATTTGCAGCCCCTGTCGAAGAAACCATTCAAAGTGGTGTGGTAGGTGATGTGAAAGTACGATGCGCTAATGATAATGAAATGCAACCAACGTATCGCCTTAATGCTGGTAAAACACTGTTTACTTGCTTATGTGCCGTGTTTGTGACGGTGGCGGCTTATACTCTATACGACATGGCGGCTTAGCGTCTGTATAAAATTCTCGAACACACCCTTACTAAAAAATTATCCCGCGCCCCTCTTCGCGGGATAATGCTTTTAAAGATAATCTCCTTGATTTTCCTTGAGATCAAAAATTAGCTTCTGTTAAACTTTGAATTTTCCCATGCTAAATAGTAAGTTAAGATGAAATATTTAATATTGCTGCTTACCTGCATACCTCTGTTACTCCCCGCCAAATCCATCCATTGGCAAATGCTTGCGCCACAAATGGAATACAGCGAAATGCATTTTCCACTGAATCAGGGCGACACCGTCATTCATGCCTTTCGTTTTGATTTATCCCACTATCATCTGCAACTGGTCTTTGCGCGCGATCAACAGCAAATGAGTGCCTCAGTCAAATCACTGGCGTTACAAACGCGTGCTTGGTTAGCGATTAATGGCGGTTTTTTTTCACCAGAATTAAAGCCACTCGGTTTACGCGTGACTCAAGGCAAACTTCTTAATTCCCTCAAAGATACCAGTTGGTGGGGAATTTTTGCGATTACTCGCCATCATCGAGCCATGATTGTTGCTAAAAAAGATTTTCGTTTGTCACCTGATATTCAATTTGCGCTGCAAGCGGGACCTCGTTTATTAATCAATGGCGCCATACCTTCCTTAAAAGACGGTTATAAAGAACGTTCTGCCATCGGCATTACTGGGGATAATCGTATTATTATTTTGGTGAGTGATGGTACACCGCTTAGCACCACCCAATTAGCAGAAATTATGCAAGATAAAACAGGATTGAATTGTCGCGACGCTTTAAATTTAGACGGCGGCAGTTCATCACAACTCTATGCCACGATAAAGCATTTTACCCTGGATATTCCAAGCTTTCGCGAAGTGAGTGATGCGATTATTGTTCTACCCAATTAAGAAATTTCGTTACTCACTTTACGGCGTATCAGCTGGGCGCGCGTGCTCAAGGTCAACGAGCTACGCTAAGCCATAGCGAATTGCCAATCAGTTCTACGCTAAAAAGCGTGAACTGCCTAACCAACGATGATTGGGATAATACGCAAAAACAATCGAACCCCCTTGAATGGTTTCAATTAAAGGGCGTGCGACTTTTTCACTCACCGCAGGACATCCCCAACTGCGCCCTAACCGGCCATGTCGGGCGGCAAATTGTTGACTGACATAATTTGCACCGTGAATAACGATATCGCGATTATAGGCGCGGTCGTTCACACCAGGTTCTAAACCTTGTAAACGTAAGGAAATACCATCATGGCCGTAATACACTTGCCCTGTAGCAAATACGCCAATCGATGATTGTAAACTCGAGGGAATATTGGAAAAACGGTAGGGTTTATCAAAGCCACTATTACGTCCGTGAGCCACTAAGGTGTGAAATTCTAAACGGCGTTGCGGAATATTAAATACCCACATCCGTTTCATGTGTGAAGCTAATTCATAATCGATGACGGTGAGAATATCGCGACGCACTAAGCCTTGTTGTTTCGCACGATAATAAGCCGTGAGTGCTAACGATAATACGCGCTTATTTAAGCTGGGTGCTTGATGTGAAAGTTGGTTGAATAACGGAGAAATTGCTTGCGGAGTTGCGTGCCAATTGGCAAAGGCAGTCCAAGAAAAGCTTAATAACACGATTGCCATTAAGAAACGTTTTACCATCTTTTTTCCCCTTCCCTTAATTAAAATTTAATAGAGCCAATACAGCTTTAGCATTTAATACTCTTCACCTTTGAATTTTAAATTGGATTGCTGAATTAACACTGCGACGTGATAAATATTCTTTCGCATGTTTAGCTCAGCGCCTCGCTTCAAACTCAAACGCTTTAAGTACATTTGCAAACAAAAGAGGTCTAAAGTGGTATGGATTGATTGTAACGGATTTTTGGAAAAAATAAAGTATTAAATACATCATGACAGCACTACAAATAAATCTACAAAGTGTGAAAAAATAACCGCTAAGTTTTCTGAGGTCAAGTATTTTTTTAATTTGTCGCACAGATGTCATGATAATTATTCGCATTAGCGCCACACTTGTGGATGATCATGGCGATAACATGATGAGGTAATTTTTCCTTGTGAATTAATCGTAAAATGAATTTCACCACAATTCGCCGTATTTAAAAGCTCAGCACCTAATGCGTGATAACGTCTTACCACTGTAGCATCTGGAAAATGAAATCGATTTAAATATCCTGTAGCAAACACCACAAAATGAGGTTGAATGGCTTGAATAAATGGGTTTGACGAAGACGTTTTACTGCCATGATGAGGTGCGACTAAAATCGTACTTGGCAATTGTTGAAGATCGCTTTTGAGTAATTCATTTTCCGCCAAATGTTCAATATCTCCCGTTAATAAAATCGTTGCCCTATGGTTGGTAATTGATAAAACACAAGAACTATTATTATCTAAACCATAAAAATTTTTACTAGGATATAGCACCGTAAAATCGACACCATCCCATCGCCAATGCTGTCCGGCATGACACAATTTAGGATGAAAAATAATTAATTTTTCGGGTGCGCTTGTTAATAAATTTGTCGTAGGAAATTGCATTAAAATACTAGCTGCTCCGCCAATATGATCATTATCGCCATGACTAATGACCATGGCATCAATTTTTTTAATTCCCTGATTTAATAAAAAGGGGATAACTATATTTTTACCACTATCGAGTTCGCTATTAAATTTTGGGCCAGCATCGTAAATTAACACATGATGTGCCGTTTGCACCACACTCGCTAAACCTTGCCCAACGTCTAAGATACTAAAACTAATTGCGGCAAATGTCATGCGAGGAACAGGCCAATTTAAACAAGTAAGAATGATAATTAAACTGGCGAATTTTCCCGGAAAAGCTCGAGGCAATAAGACAATAAAAATACTTAACATTACGATTATTAATAAATACAAATTTGTTAATGAAAATTTCCAAACGGCATACGGTAATTGACTTAAATACACTAAATAATGCCAAACGATAATTAATAATTTATCGGCAATCGAAAATAGCAGGTGTGCTACGGTTGATGACCATAATAAACAGCAAGTAGCGAGTAAACATAAAGGGACGACAATACCTCCCACTAGCGGCACACTCACACTATTTGCCAAGGGGCTTATTAACGAAACTTGCTGAAAAAAATATAAAGAGATCGGAAAAACTCCCAGCAATAAAACCCCTTGCATCTGCACCCACTGCCAATGAGAATTTTTTCGACCCCAAAAGGCAAAACATAATATCGCAACGGTTAAAAACGATAAATAAAATCCCGTGGTATATAATGCCAACGGATTATAGGCGACAATCAAGAACGCACCTAAGGTAAAAATGTCGATAAATTTAGTATTTCTCCGCAAAATTTTAATCATTAAAAATAATAACAACATTAAAAAAGCGCGCTGCGTAGGAATAGCAAAATCACTCATCAAAACGTAAAAAAACACTGCCATTAAACTAATTATTCCAGCGATTTCTTGTCGTGGATGCCAAAGATAGAGCGTGGCAAAACCACGGCTGATTAAACTAATTAAGAAAAAAAACACACCGGCCACTAGTCCAATATGCAAACCCGCAATCACCATTAAGTGCACCGTTCCGGTTTTTTGCAAAATGTCCCATTGCGATGCTGAAATTGCCGATTGATCGCCAAGCATTAATGCTTTCATCATATTGGCATGCGTGAAACCGGCTAATGAAGTATTGAGTTTTTTATTAAAATACGATCGTAAACTTGCATGCTGGATTGATAATAATTGACCGTGTGTCACATAACCCAGGGCGTGAATATTATGAGCAAATAACCATTTTTCATAATCAAAACCACCGGCATTAAGATAACTATGATTACGTTTTAATTTTACCTGCAACTTCCAGGTTTGCCCCATTTCTAATAAAGGATGTGGCTCATACCACGTTAAATGTAACTGCGTGTGAAGAGTTTGTGAATTCATCTCACGGGTAGTAAAAATAAAACTGCAAAAATGAGATTGTTGTTTGACAGGTTCACTGATGGTGCCACTGATGGTGATAACCTGCTGTTGCCAGTTTGAGGGTAATTGCCAGTGCAAATGCCATGACACGTTGATCAGTAACCATAAAGCCCCACTAGAAAAGCTCAGCAATATCCTCCAGTAATGGCGTTTAATCCTCAAAAAACTAACACACGTTAAAATAAATAAGGGCGCTAACCCATCTAAAGAAAGGACAACCGTGACTTGGGTGGCTAAAATAGCTCCGCCAAGAAATGCAATTAAGTAGCAACGCATGTTAACTTACCTGAAGTTCTGTGATAAATTTCTCTGCGTCCCGTGGAAATTGTACGGGAATTTTTAAAGGATCGAAAGCGTGAAAAAGTGGTTTAAAAAAATATCTCCCAATGCCGATAGCTTGCGTGAGCATAAACATTTGCGATTTTTAGGACGTTTACTGCACGATCCGTTGTTATGGCATTTTAATCGGCGCGGGGTTGCATGGGCGTTTACGGTTGGATTATTTTGCATGTATTTGCCCGTCCCCTTTCAAATGATTTGGGCAGCACTACTGGCGATTGTGATCCGTGCCAATGTTCCCATTTCAGTCGTTTTAGTCTGGGTAACCAATCCTATCACCATGCCACCGATGTTATATTTTGCTTATAAAGTGGGCGCTTTTTTACTGGGTTTACCCCCTAGTCCCGTGCAACTGGAATTTTCCTTGGAATGGTTAATGAACCAATTGGCCTATATTTGGGAACCGTTATTGCTGGGCAGTGTAATTTGTGGATTAGTGTGCGGCATCGTTGGGCAAATTATTATTCGCGTGCTGTGGCGCTGCGTTGTGGCGCGCGCCTGGAAAAAACGTCAAGCGGTTCGTAATACGTCGTTACCTTAATTGCCCATCTTCCATGGTGAAACAACGCGGCATTTGTTTAGCGATGCGTTCGTCGTGAGTCACGATAACCACACTGGTATTAAAATTTTCATTAAGCTGCTGAAAGGTTTCATAGACTTGCAAGGCGGTGCGTGTATCTAAATTGCCCGTGGGTTCATCGGCTAAAATACACAAAGGCTCTGTCACCAACGCCCGGGCAATGGCGACACGCTGCTTTTCTCCACCCGAAAGTTCTGCCGGACGATGTTGAAGACGATGGCTTAGTCCCACTTTATTTAATACATCCTGCGCTTTTTCAATCATGTCAGCTTTCGCTTGCTGACGCATTAATAATGGCATGCACACATTTTCTAGCGCACTAAATTCGGGTAATAAATGATGAAATTGATAAACAAATCCGAGATAACGATTACGCAATAAACTGCGTTTACTTTCAGATAAGTGTGAAAATGAAATGCCATTTAATTGCACTTCGCCCGCACTCGGTTGATCGAGCCCACCTAATAAATGCAATAATGTGCTTTTACCACTGCCTGAACTGCCTAAAATCGCGATGCGATCTTTAGCGTGAATGGTTAAATTTACTCCTTTCAACACCGTCACATTTAATTGACCGTCTTGAAATGTTTTTTGTAAATCATGACACGCTAATACTGGATTATTCATAACGTAAGGCCTCTGCGGGTTGAGTCCGTGCGGCGCGCCACGCGGGATAAATCGTCGCTAATAAACTTAAGCTTAATGAAATCGTGCAAATTTTTATAACGTCACTGATTTCAATTTTTGACGGTAAATAATTAACAAAATAAATATTAGAAGCAAAGAGTTGCACGTTAAATAAATGCTGCAGACCATTGACAATCATGGTGACATTATCGGCTAATAATAATCCTCCGATTAACCCCAATACCGTACCAATAATACCAATGGTGACGCCTTGAATAATAAAAATAGTTAAAATCCGCGTGGGTGTTGCGCCTAGCGTTCTTAAGATAGCAATATCTGCCCGCTTTTCATTAACTACCATCACTAAAGTTGCGACTAAATTAAATGCGGCAACAGCAATAATTAATAATAAAATAATAAACATCATGGTTTTTTCTAAGCGAATCGCTTCAAAAAAATTACCGTAATCTTGTGTCCAATCGTGAATGACGTAGCGATCGGGCAATTGTTGCGTGAGTTTGGCGGCAATGCTGGGCGCGAGATATAAATCAGTTAGCTTTAAACGCAGCCCTGTGACTTGCTGAGGGATTTGATAGAGTGCTTGTGCGTCGTGAAGATTAATAAATGCAAGTTGGCTATCGAAAGGAAAACCATTTCCGACTTGAAATAGCCCTACCACGGTAAAGCGCTTATAACGCGGAATTAATGCTGCTGGGGTTAATGTCGCTTGCGGGATCATTAAAATAACTTTATCACCTACACTCACGCCTAAATTTTGCGCTAATTTAATTCCTAAGATCATATCAAATTGACCGGCTTTTAAATCACTTAATTGGCCTTTAATCATTTTTTTAGTGATCCCAGAAACGCCACTTTCCAATGTCGGATCAATCCCCACCACGGCTGCGGCATGCACCCCACCAATATCACTGGTTAAAACACCCTGCCCGTCGATCATCGGCGCACTCGCCACAATCTCTTTATTGCTGTGGAGATTTTTGCTGAGTGTCTGCCAGTCTTGCAACGCGCCACTGACATCAGTAATGGTGATTTGCCGCGCGACGTCAAATAAACGCGAGCGAATTTGTTCATCAAAGCCATTCATCACCGATAACACCGTGATAAGCACCGTTACGCCCAAAGCAATGCCGGCAATCGACATGATGGCAATAAAAGAAATAAAGTGATTACGCCGTTTGGCACGCAAATAACGTAACGCAATAAATAAACTTAAAGGGCGATACATGGATTATCCTTGATAAGGTAATAGCTGCATAGAATACGGGCTTTGGCAGAGATTTTCAATCCAACTGACGTCCATTTAAGAATTATAGTAGATAGCATATTAATACATTATCGCCAGGTGGAGTTATGACAAATTCCTTCATCAATAAAACCAAAAAATTGATATTTTAAACCTCTAATCATCCGTTAAGAGAAATTATTTTATTATCCGTCTTGATACAACCAACAGCTTACTTTACTGCCGTTTTGTTGAATAGTCGGAGGATAAGATTCTCGGCAAGTGGGTAAGGCATGTTTGCAGCGGGGATGAAAATAACAGCCTGGCGGGGGATTAATGGGGGATGGCAGTTCGCCGGATAATTTAATTCTGGGTTGAGTTGGAGTAGAAATACTCGGCACTGCTTGTAATAAGGCTTGGGTATAAGGATGTTGGGGATGATTTAAAATTTTTTCAGCATGACCATATTCCACAATTCGACCTAAATACATCACGGCAATTTCATCGGCTAAATACGCCACTACCGAAATATTATGCGTAATGAATAAATAACTTAAGCCAAATTCTTGTTGCAACGATTTTAATAAATTTAAAATTTGCGCTTGCACAGACACATCCAAGGCACTGGTGGGTTCATCGCAGACTATTACCGAGGGCTTGACTGCTAGCGCGCGGGCAATGCAAATTCGTTGACGTTGACCACCGGAAAATTCATGAGGATAACGGTATTTAGCTTCAGGATTTAATCCCACTTGTTGCAACAAGTCATCGACGCGCGCATCGATTTTTTTGGGATCGGATTCCAGCTTCAAGGCTTTCAGACCTTCACTGATAATATCGCCAACCATCATCCGCGGATCCATTGATGAAACAGGATCTTGAAAAATAATTTGCAATTCTTTGCGCATAGCAAAACGATCACCACGAGATAATTCATTGAGATTTTTACCATTTAAGCAAATGATGCCACCATTCGGTGTTAGTAACTGCACAATACTTTTACCAATGGTGGTTTTTCCACAACCCGATTCTCCAACCAATGCCAAGGTTTTTCCCCGTGCTAAGGCTAAATGAATACCATCAACTGCTTTAACTGCATTCACTTGACGTTTGAATAAGCCACGATAAATCGGAAAATGAATGGTGAGATTACTGACTTGTAAAACATTATCATTGGCATGGACAGTTTGGGTTGACGTAGTCTCGAGAGTTTGCGGTAAAACGCCTGCACTCACGCTATTTTCCTCGGCCTGCACAGCAAGAGAAAAATGAATTTGTTGGTTAGCATATAAATGACAAGCTACCCGTTGATCGTGAAATACCTGTAATTCAGGCATGATGTGGTGACACTGATCCATCACTGCTTGACAGCGATTGGCAAAGCGACAACCCAGATAATGCGTTTTTAATGCTGGGACTTGCCCTTTAATAATCTCAAGTGCTTGTGAACGTTTGGTTAAATCGGGAAGTGCATTAAATAATTTTTGACTGTAGGGATGTAAGGGTTGTTTAAAAAATAATTCGCTGGTGGCTTCTTCAATAATTTTTCCTGCATACATCACCGCAACACGTTGCGCCATTTCTCGCACGACGCCCAAATCATGAGTAATTAATAAAATAGCCATGCCCGTGTCGCGTTGAAGTTGTTTTAATAAATCTAAAATCTGCGCTTGAATCGTCACATCTAAGGCGGTGGTTGGCTCGTCTGCAATTAAGATTCGCGGTTTTGCAGCCAACGCAATGGCAATCATGATGCGTTGTTTCATTCCACCGGATAATTGATGTGGATATTCTTTTAAGCGTTGCCTGGCAGCAGGAATTCCTACCCAATCGAGCAATTCAAGCAGGCGTTGCTGTTGTTGACGTCGTGATAGATCGTTTTGTTTTTTTAATATTTCACTCAGTTGTTCACCTACCGTTAAAACGGGATTTAACGATGTCATCGGTTCTTGAAAAATCATGGCAATTTCATTACCACGAATGTGTCGCATCCCCACTTCGGATAAATTGAGTAAATTGTGTTGCTGCAAATAGATTTCACTACGGCTACTGATTTCTGCCGTTAAGGGTAAGAGTTGTAAAATTGATAACGCCGTTAACGATTTTCCACAACCCGATTCGCCTAATAGTGCCAAGGTTTCACCTGGGTGCAAATTAAAATCAATGCCATCTATCGCTCGCACAAAACCTTGACGAGTATTAAATCCCGTGATTAAATTTTTAATCGTTAATAATGGTGGTGTCGTCATAAAAATAAATCCTATTGTTGACGAATTCTGGGATCAAACGCATCGCGAATGGCATCGGAAAATAAATTGGCTGCTAAAACTAAGATAAACATAAAAATAAAAGCCGCCAACAGTGGCCACCACACGACCGGCTCGCGCGCTAATTGCAAACGAGCGGCGTTAATCATATTGCCCCAACTGTGCGTGGTAGGATCAACGCCAACCCCGACATAGGAAAGTACGGCTTCTGCTAAGACTAATCCACTAAAATCTAAGACTACCGAAATAATAATAATATGAAGGACATTCGGTAAAATATGGCGAATTAAAATATTAAAATTGCTCAGACCTAATACTTTGGCCGCAGCTGTATAATCCATTTCACGTAATTTTAAGGCTTCTCCACGCAGTAATCGGCACAGCCCTGTCCAACTGGTGATCCCTAAAATAACGCAGAGTGCTAATAAACGCACATCCGCGCGCTCGGCAATTGATGGAAATAAATTAGGATGATTGGCCATAAAGATTTGTAAGGATAAAATCGCCGCAGCGATTAATAATACACCTGGAATAGAATTTAAGGTGGTATAGACGTATTGAATGATGTCATCAATATAGCCGCCAAAATAACCAGCCATCATGCCTAATATTACCGCAAAGGGTAACATCACTAAGGTCGTCAGTGTACCAATAATTAAACCTGTACGAATGCTTTTTAACGTTTGATAAAAAACATCTTGCCCAATTTGATCGGTACCTAGAATATGAAATATCCGCGATAATTCATAGCTTACTCCCATGATGATAAATAAACATAAATACGTAAAAAATAAAACGCGCCAGGCATAAGGTGTTTGCCCGCTAATAAACTTTTTCAGAATAGTTGTATAGGAGTGATGAGTTTTAAATTTAGTGAATAAAATAAATAACACTAAAAGTGTGAAGCTAAAAACAACTCCCTGAGTTATGCCAATCCCTATTCGTTGATAAAATTCCGTGTTAAGTTCGTTAAGTTTGGGTGTAAGATAATTTAGCGAAGGATAGTATTGAATAAATTCTCCTGCGGAATTTAGTTTGCTTTCTTTAACATATAATGTGGTGGCAAAAGGTGCTGAATAAGTTTTTTCATATTCAGTATCCAAAGGCGATAATAAGCTGTCTAATAGCGAGCGCATTTGCGTGGTCTGCTGTTGCTGATGAGTTTGCTGTGCATTAACAACATGTGGGTAAAAATGAATGGAATCTAATAAGCCAATAAAAATATAAACACTCAGCACTGCCAAGGCAAACATGCCTAAACGATTACGTAAAAATTGACGCCATGGCGCACGCAGGTGCTCATGGCGGCGTGCAATCATGGCAAAAACCACAATGCTAATTAACAGCACATAAATTAATGCATCTGTCCACAGTAACACAAATTGATAAGCCATCATCCTCTCATTTTAGCGAAAACGGATACGTGGATCGACTAAGGTATATGAAATATCCGTTAAAATTAATCCTATGATATATAATACCGAACCCAGAAATACCATGGAACGCACAATTGCAAAATCTTGTTGTTGAATCGCATCGATGGTATAGCTGCCAAGGCCTGGGATCCCAAAAAAAGATTCCATGATCAAGCTACCTAGAAATAAACTCGGTAATATCACAATGACTCCCGTTAAAATGGGAATTAAGGTATTTTTTAAGACATGCTTAAATAATACTTTAAATTCTGCTAAGCCTTTGGCGCGTGCAGTGCGAACGTAATCTTTATTCATTTCTTCTAAAAACAAAGTGCGATACCAGCGTGAACCTGCACCAATTCCTCCAATCACGCCAATAATAACCGGCAAAATAATAAATTTAATCCCATTCCAGCCATAATCAAATCCCGAAATAGGAACTAGGTGCAACATTTTTCCCACTAAATATTGACCTCCAATAATATAAAATAAACTGGAAATCGACATCATAATGACGCAAATAATCACGCCCGTGATGTCTAAATACGTGGAGCGGAAAAATGCCATTAACATCGCAAATACAATGTTAACGAATAATCCTAACAATAAAATGGGAATAGCAATACTGAGCGATGGCCACATACGCTGGCGAATATCATGACCAATATTGCGTCCAGAATCTGAAACACCAAAATGAAAAATAAATAATTGCAGCGATTTTTGAAAAAATAACGTTGCAGTCAACGTTGAAATGCCAGTTTCATGATCATTATAAAAAAGTGGAACGTCATAACCGTGAGTTTTTTTCCAACTATCAATTGCTGCTTGCGTCACATGCTTTTGTCCTAGATGCATGCGTGCCATGTCATCAGGAGAATTGACAATAAAAAATAATAAAAACGTTAAAATATTTACGCCAATTAGCACGGGAATTGCATAAAGTATACGTCGAATAATATAAGCTACCATGGTTTACGCCTTTTAACCTGATGTTCTTTGCGCCAATAGTGCCAAAGCACGGGTAATAAGGCGATCATAAGAATAATTACGATTAAAAATATAGGCCACCAAATGGGTTGATTCCATTGTTGGCGTTTAAGTTCACGAACCTCAGGATAAATCCGTTTATATTTTAAGGTATTGCTAGACATCGCACTGAGTTTAACGGCATCGCCCCATTGATGACTTAAGGCAAAATTTAAGGGATGAAAACCAAATGCCCACGGCGCATCCCGTTGCACTATGGCAATCATTTTTTCAATGATGCGTTGCCGTTCTTGATTATTAGGTAAATTTTTCATTTTATCAAATAAGCGATCGTACTCAGGGTTATGATAATTGACGGCATTTTCCCCCCCGTGCTTCACTTTGCCGTTAGGACCATATAATAAAAATAAAAAATTTTCAGGATCGGGATAATCGGCCATCCAACCCCACGAAAATAATTGCGCATTGCCTTGACGCACTTTTTCTTGAAAACGATTATACGTGGTGCTGCGAATATTTAATTGTATCCCTAATTTTTCAAATTGTTTGCGCATCCAATCTAAACGTGATTTATCATCGGGTCCACCACTGGCAACGGTGTCATAATGTAATATGAGCGGTTTACCCGTTTTAGGATTAATACCGTGCGGGTAGCCTGCAGCAGTTAGTAATTTTTTTGCTTCCGCTAGACTCTTGCGCTGCGGTTTATTTTCTACCCAATCATAAACATACGGATTAAAGGCATGTTGATGCTGTTGATAGCCAAAAATTCCAGGGGGTAAGGGACCTTGCGCAGCAAGTCCGCGGCCATTTAAAAAAATCGAAATAAAATCTTCGTAATCCAATGCAATGGAAATTGCTTGACGTAACTTCCGCGCACGTTCACTCATCCCTCCTACCACATCATCGTTCATATTAAAACCTAAATAAAACGTGCTTAAACCCGTTTGTGTTTGTAATTGCACACCTTTGGCACTAAGTTCTGCTGTGAGATGTGGAGTGCCTGTTTGATCGATGCGAATAGCTTGATCAAAACTATCTGAACTGACATCGGAACTATCGTAATAACCTTGCAAAAATTTATTCCACCGCGGAATGCTTTCTTTTTCTAAAGTAAAAACGATTTTATCGATAAAAGGTAAACGCAATCCGGCATTTTTGAGTAATCCGCGTTGTTTATCTTCTGTGGTTCCGCTCTGCGGATAAAATTCAGGATGGAAATTGGCATTGCGAACTAATACCATTTCTTTATTGGGATTATTAATTACTAATTGATAGGGACCTGTGCCCACCGGATACCAGTCGAGAGAAATATTATGTTCCTTCAATGCAGGATTAGCATAAA
Organism: Legionellales bacterium; assembly: GCA_026125385.1. Classification (NCBI taxonomy): domain Bacteria; kingdom Pseudomonadati; phylum Pseudomonadota; class Gammaproteobacteria; order Legionellales; species Legionellales bacterium. Next base: position 95,471 of record JAHCLG010000005.1, on the reverse strand, counting down.
ATAAATCGGCCTCCCACGGCATCGCCGCAAAAAAAGGCATCGCTAGCCAATAGATAAATTGTGGGTATTTTCCAGTTAATTTTATTTCATAGGTATAGCGATCGATGACTTTAACACCGGCTAAAGGATATTGCCGTAAATCTAAAAATTGATCGGGATGTTTTTGTAATGCTTCGCTTAATCGCTGCGAATACTCTTTTAAACCCACGATATGCTGACTCATTAATCCTAAAATAGGTGAATGTACTTTAGGATTCGCCAAACGTTTTATTTGATAGACATAATCTTCTGCCGTGAGTTCGCGAGTAGCAGTATGGGTAAAATCAGAGAGCGTATTTATTTTTTCTAGTTGTGGTAAGGTTAAATGTTGATATCGATAATTCCCGAAACTATCTTTGGCAAACGCCGGATGGTTTTGAAAAAAAATGCCGGGCTTAATCTGAATGCGATAAATACTATACGCAATTTTTTCATCCGCTGCGTTTTGGGGTAAAGGGTTACCACTTTTATCAACATATTGAGGTTGTGGCATAGTGGTAGCAGTTAACGGGATGAGTTGATAGGGACGCTGCAAATAATCATATTGCAAGGGAGGTTCGTAAATATGATTGGTAAAAAGCGATTCTTCGACGGAATAGGAACGCGCGGGATCGAGCGTTTTCGGACGCTCACTAAAACTGGAATAAAGAATATTGGCTTGGTTTTCTTTATGCGGATAAGGATTATTCAATGGGCGATCGTGACAGCCATTTAAGAGGAACAAGGTTATTAAGAGGAATAAAATCCGTTTCACACATCCAATCCCTGTTATGTCATTGAAGGGTATTATACCCTCGCGATCACAATTTAGGAATTTAAAATTACGGATGACTTTGATTTAAATTAGGAAATTGCACAATATTATTGGGGCGAGAAAAACCGAGTTCCACCACGAGCTTACCCGCAAGCGTGATGGTACTTGCCAAACGCAAATTATTTTCTTGAAAATATTCGAAGCGATACGTTCGGACAATACACAGATGCCCTGCTAGACTTCGTTTTAAGCTCATTGATTTTAATACCGCTGTATCATCGAGTAATTGAAAATGACGCTGCTCACAAGCGCGCCTAGAAACATCCACGGCAATTTTTTTGGCATGCAAAGAATCCATCCATAACCAGACGAATCCAAAGAGAATAAACAGTGATATCAACGAAATCATGGAGGCTATTGTAATTCAGCACTAATAAGCATGCAAGATGAATGCGCGTGCAAAAATTGCAGTGTTACTAACTTGATGCTTTACTAATAAACCAATTATTTTGAGTAGCTATTCGCCGCGTATCAGTCGTACTCTCCGCTCACCGGAGAAACTTAGTGTGAGCGCTCCTTTCTTAACGTGTTTACACCAGTGCTATGCAGATTTGCTTATCATCACAATTTTAGCGTGCTTTTTCAGCCCTAAAACATATAATTCATAATCCAAACCACCCATGGTACGTTCAAGCTCGAGTTGGTAAGCGGCAATCGCATTCGCCGTTTTAGGATCGAGATTGCCTGGATGAATCGCACTGAGGTGGATAAGCACATAATCACCATTACGCAGTGAAAATCCTTGCCAGGGTGTTTCTTGACGCAATTGAAATGCATGCGCAACAATTTCCGGTTGTAACTGGTTGGCAATGCGGGTGATGGCTTTAACGGATTTCCAACCTTTAGTATTCGCTATATTTTGCTTTTTAAGGGTGTCTAAGAGTTGCTGACCTTGCTGCTGTGCCAGCTCCTGCATGTGTTTTTGCACCAATAATTCTTTAATTTTATCTTTTACTTCAGCAAAAGCTTGAATACGCGCCGGTAAATGTTTAGCAATACGCAAAACAATTACGTGATTATTACTGAGTTCAAGTGGATCGCTATTGTAATGTTGAGTTAACACATCGTTGCTAAATGCAGCGCTAATGACTTTGGGATTTTTAGTGAAATCATCCTTGCCACCATCTCGCGAAAATAAGCCACTTGTTTGAATCGTTAAGCCTAAAGCCTTAGCCGCAGGCTTAAGACTATCGGAATTAGCATAACTTAAATTGGCAAGTTGCTCGTTTAAATTCGCAAAATGTTGTTGTGCTTGTTGTTGCAGATAATCCTGTTTTAACTGGGAATAAATAGATGGATAAGAAGCAATTTTTTGCGGTTCATAGGCTTGGAGTTTAATAATACTGATGCCATATTCCGTGGGAGTGGGTTTGCTTACTTGTCCAGCTTTATTTAATTGTCGCACTACCGTTAAAAAGGATGGCGGTAATTTTGTGTGATTATCGATCCAACCTAGATCACCCCCCTGTTTAGCAGAAACCCGATCTTCAGAGTACTGCTTGGCTAATTTTGCAAAATTAGCGCCCTTTTCCACTTGTTGATATATCTGCTGAGCTTTTTCATTAATTGCTTGCCGTTCTTGAGCCGTTGCCTGAGTGGGAACGCGCAATAAAATTTGCGCGATTTTCCAGCGCGGCGGCGTGGTATAATTATCGAGATTATTGTCGTAATATTCTTTTAATTGTTTATCGCTAACGTTAATGGTTTTCATCACCTCTGGCAGTGAGAGTTCGATATAATTGATACTGACTTGCTCGGGGACTTTGAAAGTATTTTTATGTTGTTGATAATAATCTTGCAATTGCTTTTCATCGATTTTAACCTGTGACGCGAATTGTTTAGCAGGAATAATTTTATAAGAAAAATCACGTTTTTCTGTGACCAAACTAATCGCTTGCTGAACTTGATAAGGCAAGGAAAAAACAGGGGCTAAAAACATACTACGCATTTGTTCTATCAATAAGCCCTTTTGCAATTGATCTAAATATTGTTGCGGAGTAAATCCCATGTTGCGCACAAGCTCTGCAAAACGTTCGTTGGAAAAAGATTGATTCACTTGAAACGCAGGAATATTTTGAATCATCCCTACGAGTTGATTCTGAGAAATTCGTAAACCATGCTGCTTAGCATTTTCAAATAATAAAGTGCCGTCGATTAAATTGTCTAAAGCCAATTCCCGCAGTGCTTTGGTGCTTTCTGGGGTTGGATTATAATTTGCGCCCAATTGGATTTGCTGCTGACGTTGCAAGCGATTAAAGAGATCGGTGACTTGTTGGGTAGTGATGGTGATGCCATTGACTTTAGCGGCGATTTCTTGCCCGGGTGCCGTGGTTAAATAATTGTGTACTCCCCACATTGCGAAGGTCACGCAAATTAAGATGACAATAATCCACAGGATAACCCCTTGTGCCCGTTTTTGTATACTTTGTAGCATAGTTCGCCCTTCAACCCACTCCATTTTCAAAATGGAGTTGAGTATATACCAAACCCACTCACAAATGCGAGTTGTCGGTGCAAAAAAATCACTGAACTGGGCGCGTGACTTTTGCCGGCATTCTCGCTACGATTCGGCAATACAATTTTATGGTAATTGCACGACCCATCATGCTCTGGAAAAAAGTTGAATTAGCCGATAAATCCCTACTTGACCAATACTTTGCAACTGTCAAGATGCGCTCTTTTTCACATTGTTTTACTGAACTAATGCTATGGCAATTCCGCTATCAACCAGAATATAGTTTCCTTCAAAATTTTCTCTGCTTGCGTTTTTGGGAGCATGACTGCGCTTATTACGCGTTTCCACTGGGCAATGGCGATTTACTCAAGGGTATTAGCCAGTTGGCCACTGACTTTTTTCAGCAGCATCCTCACCTTCCTTTTACATTTAATTGGCTCACGCAGGATCAACAACAGACATTAACAGAGTTGTTTTCAGATTATTTTATCATCACCCACAACCTAGATTTATCCGACTATATTTATCGTATTAACGATTTGATTCATTTGCCGGGGAATTTATATCACGATAAACGAAATTTATTAAATCGTTTTAAACGCCATCAGGGCTACCAATATCAGCCACTAACCCCAAATTCGCTTGAACAATTACACACTCATTTATCGTTATTTTATGCAAGCAACTCGACGCCTAATCTCTTATTAGAACGTCAAGGCGTAGAATTTATTTTTCGACATTTTTCGCAATTGGACTATGAAGGCGCTGTAATCACCCTTAATCAGCAGCCCATTGCCTTTACCCTCGGTGAAAACATAACAAGTGATACGCTGGTCATCCACGTTGAAAAAGCCTTGCGTGACTATCCTGGTGCTTATCAAGCGATTAATCAATTTTTTTTAGTCGATAATCTTAGGCGCAATCCGCAATTAGTCTATGTTAATCGCGAAAATGATGAGGGCGTTTTAGGCTTACGAAAAGCCAAACAAAGTTACCATCCTTGTCATTATCTCGATAAATATACTGCTAAATCTTACAGGACTTACGAAAAACGAGAGTTTTTTTTGCAATCGAGGCACGAACCGTCGCGAGCAGCGCAGCAAGGTTCGTAACGAAGAGTGCAGGTAAAAATCGAAGTTTTTCGTAAGTCCTGTCTTAAGAACACTTTATTACAGCACGGTAGTGCCCTCATCCACAGTTAAATATTAATACCACAGTCAGAGTGACGCGCTTTACATTACTTAGTTCAATACAAGAGATTCAGTTGATGATTGGACAGATGGATTAAGAGTAGAATTATTCTGGACATTTCATCCAGCCAATTAAACATGACAAGGCAACAATAAGAAGTGGCGGAGCGGACGGGACTCGAACCCGCGACCCCCGGCGTGACAGGCCGGTATTCTAACCAGCTGAACTACCGCTCCGAGCTTTCAAAATCAGCATGAGGCGCGATTATACGCAGCTACTAACGTTCATGCAAGCTATAATTAATTATTTTTTTGAGCCAAATTCAAGTTTATCATTAGCCTTAAATTGCAGTTTAGTTTAAAGGATGATGAAGGCTTATGGTTAAGTTTATTATTCATTATTTGAATTTCCAGGAGTTGGAGTGCTAAATGGCAGATGTCTCTCAGAGTCAGAAGTTGTGGCGCCTGTGCTTTTAGTGTAATCCTGGTTTGCTTCGATATTAGAAGACATAACAATAACTGGGGTAAAGGTTTTTCTTTTCCTGTTGTTACCCATGATTGTATTGGGGGGTTGTGAAGAAAAACTGGATGACGAGTCAGTTGTTGTTCCATCACTTGCCTGAGTGCTTAAAGTAGCAAGTGTATTGGCAGCGTTCGATATGGCCGTAAAATCAGGACTTGCGGGGAATATTGGGGAGATTGTACCAGAATTGCATTGAAGATGTTGGTTATTAAATCCATTGCCAAAGGATAAAGGTAATTTTGGTGGTTGAAAAAATGAAGGTGTTCTACCTTGAGGCATTGTTAATCTATGATGATTTGAACCAGGTGGCATTATTGGTATAGCGTTAACCATTTCTCTTGGCTGATTATTAGCATTATTTGGAATAGTATTAGAGTTATGATTAAACAAAAGAGAACCGGTATTGCTTTTTTTGCGAGGTGGCTGAAAAGTATGAGTATGAGCCTCCCTTTGCTTTTTGCTATTACTTAATTCTGCAATTTGTGAATTTTTTTGAGTAATTTGCCTAGTCAAATAAGTGTTATTACTGCGAGATAATCTTAATTCAGATTCAAGCTGAGCATTTCGCGCAAGTAGAAGAGCATTTTGCGCAAGTAAACTAGACACTATTTGTAAAGATGGTTGGAGTGACTGAACAGCATGAGTGTTTTGCGGTAAAACATTGGGTAGAACGACAGCAATTGGATTATTGCCATTATTTTGGTTCGTTGGTGAAACATTAAGCGCTGCCCAATTCCGTTTGAGTTGTTCTTTTAACGAATTATTAGGAAAATAGGTATCAATAAAATCTGGCATATTATTAGCAAAATAATCTTCCGCATTGGCTGTGTTAGTATAGGTGAAATCGAATATAATAATTGCTGCCCATAAGTTCGCTAAGCGATCAGCGGATGAATCTACAGTTGAGTTTTCATAAGGTTTCTCTTTAATGTTATTTTCCAGACAGAATTGGATCAATTTTCCATAAATAGGATAATGAGTATTATAAATTAATTTGCGAGTTTCATTATTTTTAATAATTTCATTATAAATAAGATAGTGAGCTCGAAAAGAACAGATAGATTCATAGAGTTTTCCTTGGTATTTTGTCAACTGCTTTTGATATTTTCTTATGATTCCATACTCACCAGTTTTATTAAGAGGCGCATTTGAGTTCGCTATTGCCATTTCAAAATTAATCCATTTTTTAATTTTTTGAAATCTAAAAACATTACAATCTAGTTTTTCACGGGTGCACTCCACGCTTATGTTGTGTTGATTAGTTTCTGATGCAGAGTGATTGGTTTCAATTCCGAATCCGACGAGCTGATATTTTTCAAACTCATCCTCGCGAATAAACTGATTAATTATATATTGATACCAATCTAGCTGATTTTTCATGGCCATTAACGCTACTTCACCTGAATTCGATTCTTCAGTATTTTCGCTATCTTGCAAAATTATACCTGAGGTAGCAGTCGAGGACACTTGCTGATGGTTTGTTAAATTAGCAGCATTTCCAGAAGCATTATTTATAACTTTTGCATTTGCTTTTATTTGCTCAAAATATTGGATTCCAGCTTTACCATAAAGATCAAAACGATTATTGGCAATAGTGTCTAGGATTTTTTCAAATTCACGGTAGAAAGAAATATTAGGAAAATTTCCATCATTCACGAGTTTGGCATTATAAAATAAATCGGGGATTAATATTTCACAATCAGAGATAAAGGTATTTATTTTTACTTGAATTTCACTTAAAGCTGATAAGGCTTCGGATGAACTCGATGAGGATGACGAGCTAGATGAAGAGGATGAACTGGAAGATGAAAAGCTAGAATCTTCCTCTTTTTGTAACTTTTCTTTTTGGCTTCGAATTTCTGTGGTAATTTTATCCTTAATAAGCTCATAGCTTGTCATTGCTTCGTTTTGATTTTGTGGATGTTGTAAAAACCCTGTGACTAACGCCAGCAATAAATGTTGCAAGCCAGTATAAACACTAACCTTCTCACCCGTTTTACACAAGATATCAAATTGGTTTTCAAATTGCTTAGATTGTTGGGCCAGCGATTTTAATTTTGTAATTTCTGCAGTAAACATGATTTTTTCTCATTATTTTTTAAGCGCATAGTATACCCATCCATTATTAAGGAAATATGTATTTTATACTGTTGGCTGGCAGCCCACGCGCTTCCCACCGCACATGGGCTCAATCACGCCTGTTGTCGTCGGAAAAGTGATAGCTAAGCCTTGTTGGTGCCGAATTGCTAAATAGGCCATTAATTCTGCTTCAATCGCTTGGGATTGCCAACCAAGATCGCTTGCAGTCAAAAAGCGGGTTGTTGCGGGTAATAATGATTTAAACTGTTGGGTAATAAAAGGATTGTCAAAACCTCCTCCGACTAAAACCACGGTTGTTAATAATGCTGTTTGTGACTGTTGTATAACAGTCTCTGCTAAGAGTTTAGCGGTAAAAAATCCAAGGGTCGCGCAACCATCGTTAAGATCTAAGGCTAATATTCCTGAAGTCAAACTCAAGTCATGCGTGTCCAAGGATTTAGGAGAGGGCTTTTGATAAAAATTTTCAGTAGCGAAACCACCCGAGCGTTGATATAACTCATCGATTAAATCAATATGAATTTTTCCTTTAAAAGCATACTTGCCATCGTGGTCGCACATTTCTCGTCCTGCTGTTTTCAAACGCACGAAGCGATCTAATAATCCACATCCAGGCCCAATATCAAATGCCACTAACGCTGCCGTTTGATGAGATGGAATCACGGTAATATTGGCAATCCCGCCACAATTAATCACCGCACAAGGCAATAGCTGATGTCGCACGGCTAAGGCGTGATGATAAATCGGTGCCAGCGGTGCGCCCTCCCCGCCATGCATTAAATCTTGTTGGCGAAAATCGTAAACCACCTCAATATCGGTTAACTCTGCCAATAACGATGCATTACCTACTTGGATTGACTTTTTAAGGTTGGCGCGATGAAATAAGGTTTGCCCATGATAACCAATGACATCAATGGCGTCTCTCGTTAAATTTTGTTGTTGTAATAATAAGTTGACACACTGCGCGTGCAATAGTGTGGAATGCTGAATTATTTTCGTCAGTGTTATTTCGTTAGGAGGACAAGCAAAATAGTCCGCTAATTCATGCAAATGAAGATCAACGTTATCAACGTTTAATTGCTGACGCAAAAATTGTAATACTATTTGAAAAAAATGTTCTTCTGCTAAAGTCAGCGACCCCTGGTATTGATGTAAAGCAAATTCCGCGGCTTTTAACGCTTTATGAAACTGTGGATGATAATTCAAATGAACGTGTGCCAATGATTGATTATGAAATTTTCCATCTGTTTGTAATAATGCGGCATCGACTCCATCCATGGAGGTTCCACTCATTAATCCAATCGCCTGATACAGTTTCATCGTGTTTCTGCTCGCTGACACAACTGTTTCATTTCACTCACGGCTTTTTCCACACCGGAGAATAACGCCCGCGCGACAATTGCATGACCGATATTTAATTCATTAATAAATGGTAATTGGGCTACGGCGGTGACGTTATGATAATGCAAACCATGTCCGGCATTGACAATGAGTCCCGCTTGCTGTGCTAGTATTCCCGCATGATTAAGTCGGGCTAATTCTTTTGCTTGCAGGGAAGAAGATTTTGCATTGGCATATTCACCGGTGTGTAATTCAATGGTTTTAGCACCCGTTGCTAAACACGCTTCAATTTGCTCAACATCAGGATCGATAAATAAGGAAACATCAATGCCGTGTTGTTGTAGTTTTTTTACCGCCGCTTGCACATTCGCACGCTGCTGGATGACATCTAATCCGCCTTCGGTAGTTAATTCTTCACGTTTTTCAGGCACAATACAACAATGTTGCGGGCGAATCGCGCAGGCAAAATCGATCATTTCTGTGGTTAACGCTAATTCTAAATTCATGCGTGTTTGCAGTAATTTTCGTAATACTCGCACATCTTCATCTTGAATATGTCGTCTATCTTCACGCAAATGCAAGGTGATACCATCGGCACCCGCTTGCTCTGCTGCTAAGGCAAAATGAATAGGATCGGGATACGCTGTTCTTCGCACTTGGCGCAGTGTTGCCACATGATCGATATTAACGCCTAAATAAACCATAATAATTATTCCTCATTATTAAACGGCACAAATAAATCGCGGGATTTGAGTGTTTTGCCATTGAGCAATCGATTAAATGCTTGGCGCATAATCCATTTTGCCGCTTTTAAATGTTCTTTAGTGACTAATGTTTCTTGCTGCAACGCTAATAAATACTCGCCTCGAATTAGTTGCGGATGATTAGGATGTAGCGTGTTAATTTTAACAGGTCCGTTTTCCACATCCAATAAATAATAGGCTTTAGCATCGACTTTTTCGTGGGTATGAGCATCGAAATCTAAATTTAATTCATAACCTAAAAATCGTAATAATTTTTTTTCAAAATAACGCAAGGTCACTTCGATGGAATCGGTTTCCGTTAATTCTTGTAAGGTTTTCGCGTAAACTGTAAATAATTCAGGATGACTATCCTGAGGCTGTAATAATTTGACTAATAATTCGTTGAGATAAAGAGCACTGAATAACCTTTCTTCGCTGAGGATAATCACCTGCCCTATCAACTCAAGATGGGTTAAGGTCATTAATTCTGTTTTGCCGCTAAAACTGATTAATAGCGGTTGAAACGGTTGCAATTGTCCGCGAAATCGCGATTTCATTCCACGCGCATTTTTAGCCATAGTTTCAATTTTTCCATGATCACGCGTGAAAAAAGTCACTAATAAACTAGTATCACGAAAGGGTCTGGTATGAAGAACCAATGCTTCGGCTAATTGCACGCGCATTATTCATAGCCTAACTGTCTTAAGGCTTTTAGATCATCCGACCAATTTTCTTTGACTTTAACCCATAATTTTAAATTGACCGGTTTATTCAATATTTTCTGCATATCTTTACGCGCTGCGATCCCGACATTTTTTAAAACTTTGCCGCCTTTACCTATGACAATGGCTTTTTGCCCTTCGCGCTCAACCCAAATTAACGCCGCCACGCACACGCGCTTTTCTTCATGCTGTATTTGTTCAATTTCCACGGTAATCGCATACGGTAATTCTTGCTCGAGGGTACGCATCAATTTTTCGCGCACGATTTCACTGAGGCGCATGGATTGATGTTGATCGGTGATATTGTCTTCGGAAAAATAAAAAGGTGACGCTGGCAAAAAAGGTTGGATGGAAGAAAATAATTTAACAAGATTTTTTTCATATAAAGCAGAAATCGGAATAATTTCCGCAAAGGGATAGTATTTTCCCATTTTTTCAATAAAGGGTAAGAGCTGATCTTTATCTTTTACTCTGTCGGTTTTATTGATTAATAAAATAACTGGCTTTTTGACGTGTTTGATTTTTTCTAAAACCCATTCATCCTCAGGTAGCCACTGCATGGCCTCAATGACAAAAATTACCGCATTAATATCGTCTTGCAAACTGCGCAAACTGGCTTTATTCATCAGTTGATTTAATTGATGTTGGTTGTCTTGGTGCAATCCCGGTGTATCAATAAAGACAAATTGATGATGATCATAGGTTTTAATGCCGCGGATTTGATGACGAGTAGTTTGTGGCTTGGGCGAAGTAATACAAATTTTTTCTCCCAATAAATGATTTATAAATGTCGATTTACCCACATTCGGGCGCCCGACAATGGTAATAAATCCGCAATAAGTGGTTGTCATGGTTATTTAATCTCTAATTTTTCTAACATCATTTCTGCCGCTGCTTGTTCAGCACGCCGCCTTGAACTTCCCGATGCTACTGCGCGAAGATTGTGTTCATTGAGTTGACACTCAACAAAAAAGATTTGCGCATGTGCTTCGCCTTCAACTTTAACAATTTCATACTGTGGTAATGAATATTGTTTACCTTGCAAATATTCTTGTAAGCGCGATTTCGGATCTTTATAAGATACTTGCAAGGATTGTTGTAAGAGCCTTTGTTGAAACCAGCTCAAAACACAGGCACGACATTTTTCGAGCCCTGCATCTAAATAAATAGCAGCGATGATCGCTTCGACGGCATCGGCTAAAATAGAGCTACGGTATTTGCCACCGCTTTTTAATTCACCTGTCCCCAAAAGTAAATAGTTGCCTAATTCAAATTGTTGAGCAATTTCAGCCAAGGTTTCTCCGCGCACTAAATTGGCTCGCAAGCGACTTAAATCCCCTTCGCGTGCACTGGGAAATTGCTGATACAGGGCTTCTGCAATGACAAAATTGACAATTGAATCGCCTAAAAATTCTAAACGTTCATTATTTTGCAACTGGAAACTACGATGACTCAGTGCTGCCAGCAAATAGGACTCATCTTGAAATGAATGGCCTAGTTGTTTCATTAATTGCTGAAGTTGTGCGTTCACGATGATACGATGGCCTCATGTTCAAACTTAATAACCAGAAAAATATTACGGAAAAAATGTTCTTCTACTTGGTAATCTAAGCGCACCGAAACTTGATTATCGGGCTTTTTAGTAAATTTTAAATTGGCAATGGGAATGCTGCGCGCATTATTAATGCGAAAATAATTAATTAAATAACGCGTAACTTCGTCCTTGAAAGGCAAGGCGTTAGTACGCGGCTCTTTCATGTGATCAGGCAAATTGGAAAAGGCTTTAGTGACACTGAGATCGGTATAGAACGGTGGCAACGCTTTAACAGCAAAAAAAAGCAAAAAGCCAATAAGAAAAATAAAAAAAGCCAATCCTAGTAGTGAGGCACCCTGTTGTTTCTTTTGCATAGCTATACTCCTTTTAAAATAATGACTATTTTTTATCGACCTTTAAAATCGCTAAAAATGCTGATTGTGGAATTTCCACTTTACCAAATCGTTTCATGCGTTTTTTACCTTCTTTTTGTTTTTCTAAGAGTTTTCGTTTACGCGTGATATCACCACCATAACATTTCGCCGTCACATTTTTTCTCAGCGCTTTGACTGTGGTGCGAGCAATAATGTGCGAACCCATCGCCGCTTGAATGGCAACATCAAACATTTGGCGTGGAATGAGTTCACGCAATTTTTCGGCAATTTCTCGACCTCTACGTTCTGCCACCTCGCGATGAACAATCAGTGCTAGCGCATCGACTTTTTCACCGTTAATTAAAATATCAAGTCGAGTTAACTGCGCAGGTTGAAAACGCACGAATTGATAATCGAGTGAAGCATAGCCTCGACTGGTCGATTTAATTTTATCGAAAAAATCTAACACCACTTCACTCATGGGTAATTCATAATGAATTTCGACTTGTTTGTTATGATAAAGCATTTTTTGCTGAACACCTCGTCGTTCTTCGCATAGCGTTATCACACTACCCACAAATTCTTGTGGAACTAAAATATTGGCACTGACAATGGGTTCGCGCATTTCCATAATTTTACTGGGATCGGGTAATTTCGAGGGATTATCGATATCGACCACATCGCCATCTTTTAATACCACTTGGTGAATAACCGTTGGTGCTGTAGTAATTAAATCTAATTCGTATTCGCGTTCTAAACGTTCTTGCACAATTTCCATGTGCAACATGCCTAAAAATCCGCAACGAAAACCAAACCCTAAGGATTCGGAATTTTCGGGTTCGTAAAATAAGGCTGCATCGTTGATGCGTAATTTAGCAAGGGCATCGCGAAAGGATTCATAATCTTCTGAATTCACCGGAAAAACACCCGCATAAACTTGTGAGCGCACTTTTTTAAATCCAGCCAACGGCGTTTCTGCCGAATTTTTTGCATGAGTGATAGTATCGCCAACGGGTGCAGCATCAATTTCTTTAATTCCAGCAATAATATAACCTACTTCTCCGGTTTTTAGGCTAGGTTTATCGACTTGTTTGGGTGTAAAAGTTCCGACACGATCCGCTTGAAAGACGCGACCGGTGGACATGATTTTAATTTTATCGTTAGTGTTGAGCACGCCATTCATAATTCGCACTAAAGAGACGACGCCTAAATAACTATCAAACCAAGAATCGATAATTAATGCTTGCAAGGGTGCAGCAGGATCACCTTGAGGAGCAGGAATTTTTTCGATTAATTGTTCGAGTAAGTCGGGAACGCCTAAACCAGTTTTAGCGCTAATCCCAATCGCATCTTGCGCACCGATACCAATAATATCTTCGATTTCTTCGCACACCCGTTTAGGTTCTGCTTGTGGTAAATCGATTTTATTTAATACTGGAATCACTTCTAAACCTTGTTCAATCGCCGTATAACACACCGCTAAAGTTTGAGCTTCTACCCCTTGCGCGGCATCGACCACCAACAACGCCCCTTCGCAAGCGGCCAATGAACGTGAGACTTCATAAGCAAAATCGACATGACCTGGGGTATCGATAAAGTTGAGTTGATAGCGTTGACCATTTTTCGCGGTGTAAAATAAGGTGACGCTTTGGGCTTTGATGGTAATGCCACGTTCGCGTTCCAAATCCATCGAGTCGAGTACTTGCGCAGACATTTCGCGCTCGCTTAAGCCACCGCATAATTGAATAAGGCGATCGGCTAAGGTAGATTTGCCATGATCGATATGAGCAATAATTGAAAAATTACGAATTTCCTGCATAAAATCCAAAGTCTTGGGTGATGTAATAAGTGGCGCTATTGTAACGGAAATTATTCCTGCTCGCTATGAGAGAATGAAGGTGCAAGAGTTGTAAGGAAGATTTTTGTTGCCGAGTTAACGTTACTCAGTCATGTATTTCAGTAGACATTCCTTCGCATCTTTATACTTAACGCCTCGCCTAAAAGCCAATTGTTTTGAGTAGAGATGGCGAATAGATATATTTTTTAGAGCCTATTCACACGCTCCGACGCAAGCTCGAAACTTTGAACAGGCGCTAACACCCAGTGGGTTCTTCGGGTTAATGACCGCGGATCATTTCCGTGGTACCGATCACTTTCTTTAAATAAGGGATAATTAAACACGCCAATAATCCAATAATGATGGTAACCATACCAAACTGATAAAACGCATGCTGATAAATGGGATCGGTGACGACAGGATTAATCACGTGCTCGGGTGTGGCCGTTTGCTTGGCTAAAAATTCGGAAATAGAACCTGCGATACCCGCAGCTAATTGCCAAATGCCTAACATTAACCCTTCAACTTGTTTGGGTACTAAAGAACCCACCATCGAATAACCAATGGGGCCCACGAATAATTCGCCCACGGTTTGGAAAAAATAACTCAAGACAATCCAACTGAGCGCGACAAAGCCTAAGGTATTGTGAAAATGGATACCCACCCACAACACGATATAACCAATACCCATTAAAATAACACCGGTGGCAAATTTTGTGGGCACCGAAAAATCTTTGCCACGATGTCCTAAGAACATCCACACCCAAGTTAAAAGTGGTCCTATAGTAATAATAAAAAAGGAATTTAACGAAGTGAGCGTGGCAGCAGGAATTAAATGTCCGAAAACACTGCGATCAACGTTGCGTTCCATGAAAATAATCATCACCGATGGGCCGAGTTGATACAGCGACCAAAAGGCAACGGAAACAATGGTTAAAATTAAAAAGGCTAATAATTTATTGCGTTTATCACCACCTAAACGTACGGCATATAAGACGATGAAGGCAGCGCAAAGAATGCTACCAGCGATTAAAATAATATTACACAGTGTCGCATTTTCTAATAATATCCAAACCGACGGGATACAAATTAAAGTGGCAATCAAGCCAATTGAGCGTGATTTTTTGGTATAGGCAATGCGCTCTGCTTGATGTTCATCATCACGACGGCGATATAAATTGTAATAGTTTAAAAATAACACGGTGGAGAAAAACATGAAAATCGCACCGATTAAGAAGGCATAAGGATAGCCATAGGTGCTCGCGATATATCCAGCCACCGAACTGGCAGCAAGACTACCCAAATTCATTCCGATATAAACAATGGTGAAACCACTGTCGCGCCCAGGCGCGCCATGTGGATAGAGACGACCTAATAATACGTATTGGCAAGGCACCATGAAACCCACACCAATAGCAAAAAAACACAGTCCTGAATATAAACCAACGACATTTTGAATCATCAACAGTAATAAACCAATCAAAGAAAATACGGAGCTTAATACCACCGTGGGACGATTACCCAAGAAGCGATCGGCGATGTAACCCCCAATCACGGGAATGGCAAAAACCAAGGCATTGTAAGCCGCATTTAAGGCGTAGGTTTTTTCGTCGGTAAAATGCAAACGCTGCGTGCAATATAACACGAGCAATGCATAAATCATCGAGAAACCGATCATGGTTAATAATTGCAAAAAGAACATGACGAAAATGCCGGGAGGATATTTGCTGGTATTTCTCATTATAAACATGACTCGCTACTTGTTATAAGCATAGGAGTATAGCGTTTAATAAATGGAAAAGAAACTGAAACTTTTAACGGTTAAGCCATCAATCTATTCAGAGTAATGCGGCCATCTTTGGCCAGAATAAAATTAATAGAATCACCGCAATAATCGGCAAGAGGATAAACACTAAAGGGAGCCAACTTCTTTGCGTACGTCGATGTTTTTCTTGACGGATCACGCCATAAACTTGGTCACGCACATCGAAATCGATTTGATCCAATTCATCTTTTAATGCTCGACGAATCATTTGATAATGCATCATTTTATTGCGTAACGCGTTTGATTCGCTAATCGCGTTTAACAAGCGACGTTGCTCGCGAGCACTGAGTTCATCGTCAATGAGTGACGAAATTTCTTCGCTAAAATTGTCTTCTTTAATTTTTTTGTTCACAGTTATTTATCCTTTAACAACGGTTTTAATCGTTCATCTACCGCTTCGCGGGCACGAAATAAGCGCGATCGCACGGTACCCACTGGGCATTGCATCACACTAGCAATTTCTTCATAGCTTAAGCCTTCGATTTCACGTAATAAAATTGTCATGCGCAATTCTTCAGGTAATTGATCGACGGTATTAATCACGGTACGCTGAATTTCTTCGGTTAATAATTCATGCTCGGGGCTGGCGATTTCTTGTAATTTGCTACTGGGTGGATTGCCATGTTCATCGAGAATATCGATACCGCTTTCAGGCAGATGACGCGTGTGTTCGATATGATAATTTTTCGCAGTATTCACCGCGATACGGTATAACCAAGTATAAAACGCACTGTCTCCACGAAATTGATGTAACGCACGATAGGCTTTAATAAACACTTCTTGCGTAACATCTTTAATTTCGTGCGTGTCATGAATGTAACGCGAAATAAGCTTAGCCACTTTGTGCTGATATTTTAAAATCAATACATCAAATGCCGTATTATCGCCTTTTAACGTGCGCTTAACTAAACGTTCATCGATTTTCGGATTGGGCATGCTGTTTGCTTATGAAGTTGCAAGCTAAAACCTTATTATAACGATTGTGATCAAAAGACGACACTAATTTAATCATAAGTGAGCACCCTGGAACGAAGCGTAGCATGGAACGGAGCGCAGCCGTAGCCTGGAACTTCGCTGTGCTACGATCCAGGATCAGAACATGAAAAAACCTCACTCCTAAATTTTAATTTGCTCGATACTAGATAAAAGGTTTTTCATATTTTAAAATTGAGTCGTGATGTTTAAATATTATTTATTTTTTTTTAAGTTCCAGGCTAATCGCTAAAAAAATAAAAAAACTAACTTTCCAATGAAATTTTAGAACATGAAAAAAATTTGATCTAGGATTGAGCACAGTAAAATTCAGGATTGGGGTTTTTTTCATGTTCTGATCCTGGATCTACGCTGCGCTACGTTCCAGGCTACGGCAAGCTCCGTTCCAGGCTACGACCCCTACCAGAAAAATATATTTTTATTCTACCACTGGTACCCGCTTGTAAATATCAAAAATTACTAATATTATTGCGCGCTGGGAAAATGTTAGTGTGAAAAAACGTTTAATAACAACCTTCAAGGAGATTTGGAAGTGGAGACTAGTTACCGTAAGTTGTCTGATACAGAAAATGACAATGGCTCTTCATCAGGAGTGTCCGGTAAGATAATTAATGTAGATGCAGAAGATATAACCGAGATTAACACAGACACAGGAAAAAAAAGTCCTAAAGCCAGTCTCAAATACAAAGTGTTGCGTGCTCTTTTTATCGCGGCCAATTTACTCGAGTTTGTTTATTCAGCCTTCGTTGTTCAACAGCTATGGGAACAAATTGATGACTACGAATTGGCGGAAAGTATCACTGTTCCTCTCAAAGCAATTGCCTTTCTGTTGGCGATGGGCAATTTATATTGCGATTTACTGGCACTCGATCCTGCCACAGAAGCGGCCGATCTCGCATCTGCTGAGCCTTCTGATGATGTAAAAACCCGTGACATTGCTTTAAAATGGTTTCTTGTTTTAGGTCCAGGTGGTTTTAGTCATGTCTTTGGTGCTGGAGCAGATGCAATAGCAATAAAGCGCTTATTGCCAGATAGTACCATAGGTAAAGCATTTGCATTGGCTCTCGGCATACCGGCTACTTTACTCGGAGTAACCTATTACACCACCATGACACTGCGTACGGTTGCTGACCATATTAAGGCGATTCGTAAATTCTTTGAAGAAAAGCGTGGATTTAAAGGCCAGTATTTTGATGAAGTCATGTTAAGACTTCATCATGGAATGAGAGCCTTCTTAGCTAATCCTGCTTATCGTGCCATTTCATTTTTTGCAATTGCCGCTATATTGGAAAATGTTGTACTTGATCGTGAAGTGGATGATATTTCCGTTTTATCGATCTGCATAAGTGCTGGCATTGGCCAAGGCATTTATACCTTATTTTCAAGAGCGTTAAAATTATTTAATAATACCGTCAAAAATTTTCAAATTTATTATCAGCTCGAGACATTATTGAATAACGCTTATTCAATAAAAAGCCAAGAGAATGACAACCAAATCACAGAACTAAATTTAGTGCTAACTGCTGATCTAACGGCTTTTTTTGACGATTTGGGGCTTAAAAATAATCAAGAGATTATTCAGGCATTTAATAATCTCACTAAAGAACAGCTCCGCCAAGAAAAATTAGAATTATCCTACGCACTCCATGGCAGCGAGATAGATCGATTCGCGTGGCTAATGAATTTCGTGCTGGCATTAATACGAGCAGTTCCTGTGGGTATAATTCTGCACCAGAATATTCCCGTATCACGCCAAAATGAGCCCACCAAACACTATGCTGTTGGAACGTCTTCTGCAACATTATTTGCGGCATCGGTATATGCGGCATATATGGCTCGTAAGTACAGCATAGCTGTACCATCGTTTAAACGAATAACTCAACTAAAGCCAGAACAAATAGAAGTATTAACCAAAATTGCGGCAGCTCAAGTTCAACCTCTTGATAGTTCATCCTCAAGCCCAACGACTGAGGTAAGTACTTTTGCACCCGCAGCACAGAATAAAGTAACCTTTACTGATCTTCAAAAAGCTCAGCAACAAAATTTACATTTAACCAAAATCAATAATTGTGCTAATGGTTTAGCATTTGCAGCACGTTGGTTTGTGTTCAATGGATTTATCAAAACCTTAGCGCATTTATTTGAATTGCATAACATTGCCACAATAGATAAGCCAACTCAGATTTGTTTAGCGGTTTGGTGGGGTCTGGAAACTAATTTTGCGGATAGAGCACAATATTCGCAGTGGATCGATACTACGGTCTCGCGTATTATGACTTCTATAAAGATTGAGAATAGTCTCCATGATACTGAAAATAAATTGCGTTTGAAGTTAAAAAATTTATATCATGCTTATTTAAAAGATGCTACTCAATTCGATGAGACGGAAATTCAGCCTGCCCAGAAAAAATTACATGCTGGAGTGTCAACTGGATCGTAGCGTAGCCTGGAACGGAACTTGCCGTAGCCTGGAACGAAGCGTAGCGTAGCCTGGAACGAAGCGCAGCGGAGATCCAGGATCGGAGTTTTAAAATTTCACTGTTCCTGGATCGTAGCGCAGCGAAGTTCCAGGCTACGACAAGTGACTTTTAAAAATCGAAACAATTATGATTTATGATGTGTTAATTATTGGCTCTGGCGTGGCGGGATTAAGCTTAGCGCTACGATTACCCGCTTCCTTTAATATTGCCTTGGTGTGTAAAGATGAATGCACAGAAGGATCGTCGTTTTATGCGCAAGGCGGGATTGCCGCGGTATTTGGTGATGACGATAGCTTGGAACAACACATTCAAGATACGTTAATTTCAGGTGCGGGATTATGTGATCGTGCCATTGTTGAATTAGTCGTTACCCGCGCGCGCGAATGTATTGAATGGTTAATCCGCTGTGGCGTGCATTTTACTCAAGCGTTGGGTGAACATGCTCATCCGGCCTTGCATTTAACGCGTGAAGGTGGGCATTCGCGCGATCGCATTGTTCATGCGGCCGATGCCACCGGACGTGAAGTAGAAACTACCTTAGTCGATTTAGTCAAACAAAAAAATAATA
Source organism: Legionellales bacterium (assembly GCA_026125385.1). Lineage (NCBI taxonomy): Bacteria > Pseudomonadati > Pseudomonadota > Gammaproteobacteria > Legionellales > Legionellales bacterium. The sequence continues at coordinate 75,936 of JAHCLG010000005.1, read as the reverse complement.
TTACGATTTTCACTCATCATTTAGCGATTGATTTAATTAAACACGAAAATAGCATTGCTGGGATTTATGCCTTTGACGAAACACAACAACAAGTGATTGCGTTAAGCGCACGTACCACAGTGTTAGCCACGGGAGGTGCGAGTAAAGTTTATCTTTATACCAGTAATCCCGATGTTTCCAGTGGCGATGGCATTGCCATGGCGCATCGCGCGGGTGCTGCTATCAAGCATATGGAGTTTAATCAATTTCACCCCACCTGTTTATATCATCCCCAAGCCAAATCCTTTTTAATTTCCGAAGCCCTGCGCGGTGAAGGGGCAAAATTACGTTTGCCCGATGGCACTGAATTTATGCAGTTATTTGATGCGCGTGGCGAGTTAGCCACTCGCGATATTGTGGCACGCGCTATCGATCATGAAATGAAACGTTTGGGAATTGAACACGTTTTATTAGATATTTCGCATCGCCATCGCGATTTTATTATTCAACATTTCCCAATGATTTATCAGCGTTGTTTGCAATATGGTATTGACATTACCCGCGAAGCGATCCCGGTGGTACCAGCCGCGCATTATACGTGTGGCGGCGTAGTAACTGATCGCTTTGGAAAAACCACGATTAATAATTTATTTGCGATTGGCGAAGTCGCCTGCACAGGTTTGCATGGTGCGAATCGCATGGCGAGTAATTCTTTATTAGAATGTTTAGTATTTGGCGCAGAAGCAGCGCAATATATTCAACAACACTTCAATGAATTTCCCGTGCCTAAACCCATCAAGCCGTGGGATGAATCGCGGGTCACCGATTCCGACGAGGAAATTGTTGTCACTCATAATTGGCACGAACTCAGACGCACCATGTGGAATTATGTAGGCATTGTGCGAACGAATAAACGCTTGCAACGCGCCCTTAATCGCATTGAATTATTAAAACAAGAAATTCACGACTATTACAGCCATTTCCGCGTCAGTAAAAATTTATTGGAATTACGCAATTTAATTGTGGTCGCTGAATTAATGGTACATGCAGCATTAGCGCGTAAGGAAAATATTGGTTTGCATTATTCGTTGGATTATAAAATAAAAACGTGAGAGTTATGAAATACTCACGTTTTTATTTTATTAAGGGTTAGCGCATTAATGGAAATAAAATCACATCGCGAATAGAGGGTGCGTCGGTGAATAGCATCACTAAGCGATCAATTCCAATGCCCTCCCCCGCAGTGGGTGGCAAACCGTATTCTAAGGCGGTAATATAATCTTCATCGTAACTCATGGCTTCGGCGTCGCCAGCATTTTTGGCATCGACTTGGGCTTGAAACCGTTGCGCTTGATCGTCTGGATCGTTTAACTCGGAAAAACCGTTAGCAATTTCACGGCCACCGACAAAAAATTCAAAGCGATCGGTTAAAAAAGGATTCGTATCACTACGTCGCGCTAAAGGGGATACTTCCGCAGGATATTCGGTAATAAATGTGGGATCGAGCAAGCGATGTTCCACGGTTTTTTCAAAAATTTCTAATTGAATTTTACCTAGGCCATCGATTTCTTTTAAATTTATTCCTAAATTTTCCGCATAACGACGAGCCTGATGAATATCATTTAATTCCGCCGCAGTGATCGCAGAATTATAGTGCAATATGGCATTAAATAAACTTAAGCGTTGAAATGGTTTAGCAAAATCCAGTGCTTGGTTTTGATAAGTAAATTGTAAACTGCCTTTAATATTCCGCGCTAATAAACGCATTAATTCTTCGGTTAAATCCATTAATCCATGATAATCTTGATAGGCTTCGTAAAATTCCATCATAGTAAATTCTGGATTATGACGAGTTGACACGCCTTCATTGCGAAAGTTGCGATTAATTTCAAATACTTTTTCAAACCCACCGACGACTAAACGTTTTAAATATAATTCTGGTGCAATTCTTAAAAACAATTCCATGTCTAATACATTATGATGAGTGATAAAAGGACGCGCGGCAGCACCTCCCACTAAAGGATGCATCATCGGGGTTTCGACTTCGAGATAATTTTTTTCAATCATAAATTGGCGAATGAGTTGAATAATTTTAGTGCGCGCTAAAAAAGTATTGCGCGATTGCTCAGTCACTAATAAATCCAAATAACGTTGACGATAACGCAGTTCTTGATCGGCTAAACCGTGATATTTATCGGGCAAGGGGCGGAGTGCTTTGGTTAATAATTCAATCTGCTCTGCATGAATGGATAATTCGCCGGTTTTAGTTTTAAAGAGAAAGCCTTTGACGCCAATTATATCGCCCATATCCCATGTTTTAAATTCTTCATAAACAGATTCACTCACATCATTTTGACGCACGTAAATTTGGATGCGGCCACTCATGTCTTGCAATTGAATAAAACTGGCTTTACCCATTAAGCGCCGTAACATGATGCGTCCGGCAACACTCACTGAAATTTTAGGATCATTAAAAGATTCGCTCGGTTTTTCTGCATAATGTTGATGTAAGTCTTGCGCTAAATCTTGACGACGAAATTGGTTAGGATAAGCATTTTTTTGCTGGCGCAACAGTTCCAATTTTGCGCGGCGCTGCGCGATTTGTTCGTTTGCGGATAATTCAATATCCTGATCGTCAATCATGTTGTTACACTCCACTTTTTAAACTTTCAATAATAAAAGGTTCTAAATCACCATCGAGTACTGCTTGGGTATTGCCTGTTTCAACGTTGGTACGTAAATCTTTAATTCGCGAGGCATCGAGCACATATGAACGAATTTGCGATCCCCAGGTGATATCAGATTTACTGTCTTCTAAGGCTTGCTGACTTTCGTTACGCTTGCGCATTTCTAATTCGTATAATTTCGCGCGCAATTGACTCATGGCTTGCGCACGATTTTTATGTTGCGAGCGATCGCTTTGACATTGCACAACAATATTTGTGGGTAAATGGGTAATGCGAATCGCTGAATCGGTACGATTCACGTGCTGCCCACCTGCCCCACTGGCGCGATAAGTGTCAATCCGTAAATCGGCAGGATTAATTTCAATGTCAATATTGTCATCAATTTCGGGTGAAATAAACACCGCGGCAAAAGAAGTATGACGACGATTACCCGAATCAAATGGCGATTTACGCACTAAACGATGAACACCCGACTCCGTGCGCAACCAACCATACGCATATTCACCCTCCACTTTCACCGTAGCACTTTTAATTCCGGCCACTTCACCTTGTGATAATTCGATGATTTCTGCCTGAAAACCTTTGCTTTCAATAAAACGCAAATACATGCGTAATAACATTTCTGCCCAGTCTTGTGCCTCAGTGCCACCCGATCCCGATTGAATTTCTAAAAATGCATTATTCGCATCCATTTCGCCATGAAACATGCGCTGAAATTCCAGTTGTTCTAATTGAGTTTTGAGGGTGAGAATATCCTGCGTGAGACTTAATACCGCCGCTTCATCATTTTCAGCACTGGCTAATTCGATTAATTCGGGTAAATCTTTTAAATTATTTTGCAAATTCCGAATAGTTTGCACTTGCCGTTCGAGTGCTGCGCGTTCGCGGCCTAAATTTTGGGCGCGTTCTTTATCGTTCCAAATGGCGGGGTCTTCTAATTCGCGAGTCACTTCTTCTAGTCGTTCCACTTTGACATCAAAGTCAAAGATACCTCCGAATGTGGAGAGTGCGTTCGAGCAAATCCTCGACTTGATTCAGCAATTGCGCAACTTCAAGCATGGTGTTTACATCTTATAGGAATAAAGGAAGGTATTATACTCAATTTAATGGTAAATGCGAGTTGGATTTGATATGCAACAAGTTTATAAAAACCCAAAGATAAAAATTATCGATTCAACTTTTCGTAGAGGTACTCTCAGCCACTCGGTGTATCTTTTAATAAAGCACAAACGCTTAAAACAATAGCAAAAATATGGGAGCTAGGCGTCGATATGCTTGAAGTTGGCTTCTCTGCAAGTTCTGACTTACATTTTTCAAACGAAAAAAAGTGTATATCAAACAGCTATATCCACCTATATAGTCAGACACATTCACACAACACCCGATGAAACTATTCATCCCCATGTGGATACGCATACTCACAAATGTGACAGTTTGTTTTTGTTCATTGGGAAGAATAATGATCTCACTGGCCTCACCGTATCCGTTAGGATTGGCGATGAAGAAGCACTCATTTCAAGCCCAGAATGAAATCCTTTTATTACTGTGTCTTAAAGAGCGTAAACGATGGTGCGGATATTTGTTGCTCATCCACATCCATAGCAGTGGCTGGGGGATTTTTATTAATTTGCGCGGGCTCTGTAATGTAGGATTTAAAGTTTTTATATCTTTTTATTAAATGGTCCAAAATACGGTATCTAGCAACTAACTGCTGATGGAGAGCTAATAACTCATCCTCACTCATGTCTTGATAAGGATTATTTTCTGCGTGGTTAATTGACTGATTATTTACAGTTGATTGAATGGTTGTGTTAATAGCACTGTTTAATGGCAGGATCCCAATCGTTTGTAGTTGTTTAAAGGTATTAGGATAATCAGATGATGCAATTGCGCTAATATACTCGTACAATACTTTTTTATCGCCGTCGGTTGCAGAACTAAATTCGGTCTTCAGAATTTGAGAATATTTTTGAAACACCGTTTTGTGTCGAGTGGTATCAAGGTGCAGTTGCGAAAATTGTGGTGAACTGATAGACCCGTATTGTGATTTAGATTGAATTTTCTTGATATAGTCTTCTGTGCTTATTAGAAAAAACACTAATGTCTTAAGATCCATTTTATATTTCCTAATTATTATAATTGTTATCGGAATCGATTAAAAAATTGGTAGGCACGAGTGGGATCGAACCACCGACCACTACCATGTCAAGGTAGTGCTCTACCACTGAGCTACGTGCCTGCAATGGGTGCTGATTCTAGGTGAGTTTGAGGTAAGAATCAAGTTTGAATTAACCATTTTTGGCGTAATTGCGAAATTTGGTCCCGCAGCTCGGCGGCCTCTTCGAATTCTAAGTTTTTCGCATGCTCAAACATTTTATTTTCAAGCTGTTTTAATTTCTTGTGAATTTCTCCAGGTTTTGCGCGCGTAAAATCGAATTCTTCAGCGGGTTGCTTAGCGCGTTTTTTACTAGTCATCGGCGCATTACGATAAGCACCTTCCATAATATCTTGCACGGCTTTTTGAATGGTGGTGGGCGTGATGTTATTTTGCTGATTGTGATCCAGTTGTTTTTTGCGGCGACGTTCAGTTTCTGCCAAGGCGCGCTGCATGGAGCCTGTTATGGTATCGGCGTATAAAATCGCTTTACCATGAATATTACGCGCCGCGCGGCCAATGGTTTGGATCAACGAACGTTCTGAGCGTAAAAAACCTTCTTTATCGGCATCTAAAATAGCGACTAAAGACACCTCAGGAATATCTAAACCCTCGCGCAATAAATTAATCCCCACCAACACATCAAATTCGCCTAATCGTAAATCACGAATAATTTCGACGCGTTCTACGGTATCAATATCGGAATGCAAATAACGCACGCGAATATTGTGTTCGGCTAAATAGCCGGTTAAATCTTCTGCCATGCGTTTGGTTAAGGTGGTGACTAAAATGCGCTGATGATGATTTACTCTTAGATTAATTTCCGATAACAAATCGTCAACCTGCGTTGCCACCGGACGAATGTCAACCAAGGGATCGACTAAGCCTGTGGGGCGCACCACTTGTTCAACGATTTGACCCGAGCAATTTTTTTCGTAATCACTGGGCGTTGCTGAAACATAAATGCATTGGCCGGTTAATTGTTGAAATTCTTCAAAACGTAAAGGACGATTATCCAATGCCGATGGCAAACGAAAACCATATTCAACTAAGGTTTCTTTGCGGGCGCGATCGCCACGATACATGCCGCCAATTTGTGGAATGGTGACATGCGATTCATCGATGATCATGATCGCATCTTTGGGTAAATAATCGATTAAGGTGGGCGGTGGTTCTCCGCTTTGCCGTCCCGATAAATATCGGGAATAATTTTCAATGCCTGAGCAATAGCCCAGCTCTACCATCATTTCAATATCGTATTGCGTGCGCTGTTCTAATCGTTGCGCTTCCACTAATTTTTGATGATGATGTAATTGTTGCAACCGATCTTTTAATTCGATTTTAATATCGTCTACCGCTTTTAATAAGGTATCGCGCGGGGTGACGTAATGGGTTTTCGGAAAAATAGTGACGCGAGGAATTTTTTGTTTAATTTCTCCCGTGAGTGGATCAAATAGCGCAAGACTTTCAATTTCTTCATCGAATAATTCTACTCGTACCGCTTCATTTTCACTGTCGGCGGGAAAAATATCAATCACATCACCATGCACACGATAGGTAGCGCGCTGAAAAGCCATATCATTACGCGTATATTGCATTTCAGCTAAACGCCGCAACAATGCACGCTGATCCAACGTGTGACCGCGCGATAAATGCAATACCATGTTTAAATAGGTTTCTGGGGCACCTAAACCGTAGATCGCCGAAACGGTGGCAACAATAATCGCGTCACGCCGTTCTAAAATGGCTTTTGTAGCCGATAAACGCATTTGTTCGATGTGGTCATTAATGGAGGCATCTTTTTCGATGTAAGTATCGCTGCTGGGAACATAGGCTTCTGGTTGATAATAGTCGTAATACGAAACAAAATATTCCACAGCATTGTGCGGAAAAAAAGCTTTCATTTCGCCGTATAATTGCGCCGCCAGAGTTTTATTGGGTGCCATGATAAGTGCGGGTCGTTGCACGGCTTCTAATACTTTTGCCATCGTAAACGTTTTACCGGAACCCGTCACACCTAATAGCGTTTGGTGAGCTAAGCCTTGTTCCAAACCATTAACTAATTTTGCAATGGCTTGAGGTTGATCGCCTGCAGGTTGATAGGTAGAAATAACGGCAAATGATTTTTCCATCGTTAAAAAAATAAAATCTGACTATTCATGGCGTGAGTATATCATTCACGACTCGATTTAGGGATGACTCTAAAAAATAAAATTCGCTCACTTGTCAAGCAAATAAATTATTAATTTTCATCTTGGCTTCTTAAAAAAACTCGGTATGATCAAAACCTCTATTCTACTATCCTACAGGATAACATCATGCATTATCATCTTGCCGATCGCGTTGCGCGGATTAAACCCTCTGCCACTTTAGCGGTCAGCGCTAAAGCGCAACAACTGCAAGCACAAGGTCATAATATTATTAATCTTGGCGTGGGAGAGCCCGATTTTGACACGCCCGATCATATCAAAGAAGCGGCAAATAAAGCCATGCATGATGGCAAAACGAAATATACCGCGGTAGGTGGAACACCAGAATTAAAACAGGCGATTGTCAATAAATTCGCGCGCGAAAATCAATTAACCTATACGCCTAATCAAATTCTCGTCAGCAATGGTGCGAAACATTGTATTTTTAATTTAGCCCAAGTCCTTATTAACCCTGGCGATGAAGTAATTATTCCTGCACCCTATTGGGTTTCTTATCCTGATATTGTGAAATGCATGAATGGAGAACCCGTGATTATTAGCGCGGGTATCGAGCAGCACTATAAAATTAAGCCGCATCAATTGGAGGCCGCCATTACGCCGAAAACGCGATTATTAATATTAAATAGTCCCTCTAATCCTACAGGGATGGTATATACCCAACAAGAACTCCAAGCCTTAGCTGAAGTATTAATTGAACATCCGCAAATTATGATCGCCAGCGATGATATTTATGAGCATATTCTGTGGAGTGCAGAGCCTTTTATCAATATCGCCATGGCGTGTGAAGAATTAAACGATCGCACCATTGTCATCAACGGCGTGTCAAAATCCTATGCCATGACAGGATGGCGCATTGGTTATTGTGCCGGACCTGAAGCCATTATTGCCGCCATGACGAAAATGCAATCGCAAAGCACCTCGAATCCTTGCTCAATTGCGCAAGCCGCCACTGTTGCCGCCTTATCTGAATCACAAGATTGTGTGAAGACCATGAACAAAGCCTTTCAACAACGGCACGATTTTTTAATTCCACAATTGCAAGCGATCGCAGGTATTCATTGCTTGCCCTCACAAGGCACTTTTTATAGTTTTCCCTCGATTACGGAAGCCATCAAACACACTAAAACCATCCATGACGATGTCGATTTCGCGAATTTTCTTTTAGACCATCAAGGTCTCGCGATTGTCCCAGGCAGCGCGTTTGGCATGCCAGGCAGCATTCGTTTATCATTTGCTTGTAGTGAAGCCACTTTAGCCGATGCCATTCAACGTTTGCAGCAAGGCTTATCACAGCTTACTCGATAGGAAATTAAAATTGATCCGGCGCGTTATTTTTAATCGGCGCTAAAAAAAATCATTGACGTAATTGTGTGAGCTCAGTACTATAGCGCCTCGATTGAAATGAGTTCCCCGATAGCTCAGTCGGTAGAGCAAGTGACTGTTAATCACTGGGTCGGCGGTTCAAGCCCGTCTCGGGGAGCCAAATTAATCGCTTATTTTCCCATCGAGATTGGCATGAAACCCACATTTTGTATCATCGGCGCAGGACGTTTGGGTAAAACGTTAGGACGTCTTATCGTTTCTAAAAAGCTAGGAACGCTTCTTGGCATTCATAATCAAACCCTGGAATCTGCTAACCGCGCGATTGAATTTATTGGCGAAGGCCAAGCATACCAAAGCATTAGCACGCTACCCTCTTGCAATATTATTTTTATTACCACTAACGATGATGCCATTGAGGCTTGCGTAACACAATTAGCCTCTTCTAAACAACTAGCACCAAACACCATTGTGTTACATTGCAGTGGCAGTTTATCCTCTACTATTTTAACGCCGTTAAAAACTCAATCTGTTTTTATCGCTTCAGCCCACCCCATCAGGAGTGTTGCCGATCCGCAACGCAGTATGCTTAATTACGAAGGAACGTTTTGTGCGCTAGAAGGCGATGAACAAGCACTCATGCGATTAACCGATTTATTTACCGCCTTTGGTTCAATCCCGTTTAGAATTTCTGCTGCCACCAAACATTTGTATCATGCAGGAACGGTGTTTGCTTCTAATTATTTAGTCACTTTATTTAACACCAGCCTAACCTGTTTAGTAAACGCGGGAATTGAATCCTCCGTAGCGCAGCGCATCGTCTTGAATCTGATGCAAGGCACTTTGCAAAACCTCGCTGCTGCAAAACATCCGCACGAGGCGCTGACTGGCCCTTTAATGCGCGGCGATATAGAAACCATTAAAGCGCATCTTGCCGCCCTCTCACCATCACTCAAACATTTTTACCAAGCCTTAGGATTAATTACGCTTGAAATGACTGCGTTAAATTCAGAACAAAAAGAAAAACTATTAGCCTATTTCGCTGAGCCTAATAGTTGATCCAACATGGGCAACGCTTTCACAAATGGTAATACTTGAATATCCCCTTCATAATAAGATTCATTGCCTCCGTATAACAAATATAACCTTGCTTCAGGATAATCTTCGCCGAATATTTTTAAACCTTTAAAATCATGCTGATCAAGGCGTGTCTTGCGTTTTATTTCAAATGCAAAAAATCCTTTTTTACCATATAACACAAAATCCACTTCTTTTTGATCGCGGGTGCGCCAATAGCTTATTGTGTAACCCCATTCAAAATAATCGTTGTAAGCTTTTGCTTCTTGTAAAAATAACGTTTCTAACGCAGCGCCATCAATTTCTGCTGGACTATCGAGCGGCCCTTGTGGTCTTATCGTCCGATAAACACCGGTATCGAAATAATAAAATTTAGGGGAATTTACTAATTCCCGTTTAGCACGTTTATTGAATACCGGTAAACGATAGGCGATTAATAAATCTTCTAATATTTCAAAAAAATTAGTCACAGTATGACGATTACTAGCAATTTCACGACTGATCGCCGTGTAGTTTAATATTTCACCTTGCGAAAAACTGGCGGTTTCTAAAAACCGTGTAAATAAAGCAATATTACGGGTTAAGCTCTCTTGCAACACTTCTTCTCGTAAATAAGTGGCAACATAACTCGATAAATATTTTTGCGTTTCTTGGCTCATAATGGCCATTGGTAAATGTCCAAACAACAACGATTGATGAAGATTAAATGTTGCGCCTAATTCCCGACAGGTTAAGGGATGAAGATAATAAGTGAGCGCCCTTCCTGCCAATAAATTTACGCCTTGGGCTTTTAATTTGCGAGCACTCGAACCGGTTAAAATAAATCGCAAGCCGCGCCCTTCAATTAAGCGATGCACCTCGTTCAAAATTGCTGGTATTTTTTGCACTTCATCTAAAATAACCCAGCCTTGATACGAAGAAGGAATTTTGTCATTCAAACGCGTTGGTCGAGCAGAGAATTCGGTATAAAGATCGTCATTTAATAAATCGAAATACAGCGCTTCCTTAAAATGCTCTTTTAACCAGGAAGTTTTTCCCGTTCCGCGAGGACCAAACAAAAAGACACTGTGTTGAGAGTTTTTATCGAGATAAAGTAAGCGCGTAAACATACGATTTCCTGAAGACCCTGTATTGATTATAAAGTTAGCGTATTTTGTTCAAAATCGCAATCAGAAATCTCTATTTTAGGCAAAAATCGCGAATACCAATCGCGATTTTTTAGGCTATTCTTATGCTATCCTTATAAATTTGTTGAAGAGATTGCATTATGACAGTACCGCCTAGCCGAATTGCTCGTTTGCTAAGAACCACTAGCCGTTCCTTTCGCGAAGCACATTCCTCATCTTCTGCTGCGATTATTCCTTCTGTGGCAGCATCAAGAGTCCGAGTTGAGGATCTAACAACCCGAGTTTCTCGGCCACATTTCCATTGTTTAGAACTAATGGGAATTAAAGACATGCCAGCGCAAATGGCCTTACGCTTAAACCGCATGTATGAAGAACAATTACGACGTAATGAAGAAATTGCCATTCTGCCCATCACGGTAACCCCAGATTATGATCCTGAAACCAGTTCGCCGAGCCATGGTCGTTTTGAAGAAAGACCTTGGCGGCGTGATCGCGCAAAAGAAAAAAGAGACATGATTCAAACTGCCACTCAAATTATGGATCTAGCACAGCATCGATTTGCCAAAGAATGCATTGAGGTAATTGATGATAAACCACGGGTAAAAGATGATAAGCGCAATACGGCGGCGGTAGTTGTCACGAGTGAATTTTTCTTTTCGTTACCTAAAAGTCTTGGTCCTTTGACATTACCCGAATTTCAAACCATTGTGGGAGAAATCAGCGATCACGCGACGTCCTTGCATGAAAATGTCATTGTCGATCTCGGCACTTTTCAAGTTTATAATCCCGAACGCGATGTTGTTCATAATCTTTTAATTTCTGCGCAATGCGGTCGACAACCGCTATTAAGTGTGATTGCTAAAACCTTTCCCTCATCTATTGATCCCAGCTATCCACGTCCCCTGCCAGAAGATGCAACGTTATTAACTCGATTAGCACGCCTGCTGCGCACTCCGGTGATCCCTGCTGGCGGATATGAGGTAGGTGACGATGTTGATGCCGATAAAATTGCAGAACTATACGCCTCCCCACCCGCTATTATTGCGACTGAAACGGGATTAACCAATCACCACCCGCTGATGGAACATCGGTTGTTAGGCGGAGGTATTTTATTGCATAGTATAGAAATTTGTTTGGATCATCGTAAGAGGGTGTTCGAAAGTCATTTAAGTGACACCGAAGAAAATCCCCTGTCGCGTGTTGTACGTGTAATCAGTTCCAATTGCGTTAATACTCGCGAGGGCATTATGGCGGTGGTTGCCGATGCTGCAAAGCCTGATTTACCCAGTAAAACGCTTTCTAAAGATATTATTCCGCTAGCCTTTGGCGGTGCCGCTTTAGTACAAACTGGGGTCCCATTTAGGCCTGGAACAGTTGCTGATGTGTTAAAACCACCAGCGGAAGAACCACCAGCGGCAGAACCACAAGCGGCAGAACCACAAGCAGCAGAACCACAAGCAGCAGAACCACAAGCGGCAAAAACACAAAGTGTTGTCGACTCTACTCAATTACGGCATCGATCTTAGGATTGAGAAAGGCTTTACTTTGTTCAGCAACACGCTAGAATGGCGCCTGCAATTGCTTATCAAGCTGGAGTTTCTATGTCGTCATCCGCGTTTGATCCCCTAGTCGCTAAACTTGCTCCCTCCTATTGCGATTATTTTTGGTACGAGCAACCTGCCGATCATCACTTAGTTTATCAATATTCTTTGAGTAACGATTTTAATCTCACTCAGATTGGAAACGAATTGAAAAAAATGCTGGATTCTAAATCAGAATGGCAAGTGCAGTTTTATGAAAATCACCATCAGCTATATTATCAAGCCGTACAAACTGACTTTGAATTAATGATTCTGGAGTGTGACCACACGCGCCGTCCGCAATTAATCGATGAATTCATTCAACGAACGTTTGATCTTAAACAAGCACCCTTATATCGCTTTGGCTTATTTACTACCGAAGAGGATACGCAATTAATTTTAGTTTTTCATCCTATGATTATGACGTTAGCATTAAAACCTTCACGCCCCAATGCTAACCCCGATCATGCTGAAGCACTCCAAAACTTTTGCGCAACTCAATTTTGTGATGTGCAAGAACGAATTGATATCCCTTTGATGCCGGCTAAATCTCCACTGCAAAATGCCATCCATCGCTTTGAAATCCCGCTAACTCACTCTGTGCTCCAGTATTTAACCCACGATAATAACGATGCTTTCCTCGCGGTCTATGCCACGTGGTCGATTTTATTTGCGCGGATATCGCGACAAGAAGATTTATTATTGCCTTTTCAATTGCACGCTCACACTGAAAATTTATTTTTTCCAGGCCATGTGCAAATTAAAAATCACTATTCTTTTCATGAAGTCCTGCAACTCTGCCAACAACAATTTCAGCACTCTCAAACTATCAATAATCTCTTTAGCACTCATGAGATTTTGCAAGAACTGCAACGCCACCAGCAATTTTTACAAAGCGATCGTTTTTCTAATATTGGGTTAAGTTTTGGCATAACCCGACACACGGCATTGAGTTTAGAAAAACTAGCGCCCTACTATCAACCTCGCGCATATCTATCGGGTTGTGATTTACATATTGAAATTGAGCAACAGCAACAACGCCTTATAATTCAATTTAATTATAAAAATAATTGTTTCAATCCTAGCTATATGCAATATTTGCAAGATTATTTTACGCGACTTTGGCATAATCTTTTTGCAGAACCTGAGCGTGCGATCATCGAACATGTATTTATGTCGGATACAGAATATCAGCTAGTTACCCAACAATTTTCTCATGCCGATATTCAATATTCATTAACATATCCCGATTTTCTACATTATTTTTATCATCAAGTTCAACAACAACCAAGTGCAGAAGCACTGTATTTTTCAGGAAAGTCATTTACTTTTCGCGAATTGGATGAGCTTTCAAATACCTGGGCACAAGCCCTCTCTCATCATTTTTATTCAATCTATCAACGTCCCATCAGCGCTGACGATACCATGTTAATTTGCACGGAAAAAAATTGGGCGATGGTGGTTGCAATTCTCGCTATTTTAAAAACGCAAGCCGCCTACATTCCACTTGCCAGCATTACTCCTGAAAAACAATTGGATTATATTATTGAAGATTCCGCCGCGAAATTAATCATTAGTCAGCAAGCCATTATTGAAAAGCGCATCACCTTACAAGCACAAGCTCAAAAATTAATTGCGTTAGAAACGCTACCGGAAAAAAGCGATGGTAAAACGACAAATAACTATTTAACCATCAATCCTTCTGCATTAGCTTATATTATTTATACCTCAGGCACGACAGGCACACCCAAAGGCGTGATGATTGAACATCACAGTGTGGCCAATTTAATTGAATTTTATCGTCATGAAGTGGGGATCAACAGTTTTGATCGCCGTTTACAATATAGCTCATTGAATTTTGACGCTTCCATTCCCGATATTTTAGTCACGCTCGCATTAGGTGCAGCGATTTATGTGATCAGTGAAAACGAGCGGCTTTCTGCGGAAGGTTTATATCAATTTATGGCGCAACATCGCATCACCACCGCGTTAATTCCGCCCGCGATGATGCGCTTATTACCCAAAAAACCTTTAGTGGCTTTGCGCGTTTTAGAATCCGGTGGTGAAGCGAGTGATGCAGAAACCTTACAATTTTGGGCTAAACAAACACGATTTTTAAATTTATATGGCCCAACAGAAGCGACCGTCTGTTGCACTTTTCATTATTTAACCCAAGATGATTCACCCAGTTGCATCGGCCGTCCGCTGACGGGAACACATTGTTACGTACTAGATGAAAAATTACAACCCGTCCCGATTGCCGTGATTGGAGAATTATACGTAAGTGGCTTAGGATTAGCGCGCGGCTACAAAGATAAACCCGAGTTATCCGAAAAAAGTTTTATTCCTAATCCATTTAATCACGATAATCACCCTGATTTTCAGTATTTATATAAAACGGGCGATTTAGTCCGTTGGCAAACCGATGGTACCTTAGAGTATTGCGGGCGCAATGATTTTCAAGTCAAAATTCATGGATTTAGAATCGAATTAAGCGCCATTGAATCGGTACTCATGTTACATGAAGATATTGAACACGCAATTGTTATTGTGCAAGAACAAGGAAATAGCAAACACATTGTGGCGTATTACGTGGCACAAGACACCATCAGCTCAAAAAATTTGACGAAATGGGTCGCACAATATTTACCAAAATATATGTTACCCAGTTTTTATATTCGCCTAGATTCTATTCCTTTAACTATTAATGGAAAAGTAGATCGCAAAGCCTTACCCAAACCCAAGAGTGAATTACGCCAAAAATCTTATACACCACCACGCAATGAAACTGAACGCAAAATTGCCGAATGTTTTGAAGAAGTGTTTGGCATGGCACAGATTTCAACGGAAAGTAATTTTTTTTCACTGGGAGGGCAATCACTCATGGGCATTCGCCTGTGTTCGCTCATCACCCAACAGTTAGGAAAAACATGTGATATTAAAACCTTGTTTAAATATCCTAGCATTGCTGAATTAAGTAAAGCCATAGCCCATCAACAACAAGCCATTAATATTCCTAAAATTGCTGATAATCAACCATTGGAATTATCGTATTCTCAACAACGCTTATGGTTTATTCAACAATACGAACATCGCAGTACCACTTATAATATTCCTTATATTTATGAAATTGAACCAGCGATCCAAATATCCCATTTACAAAATGCCTTAAATGCCGTGGTTGAACGCCATCCGATACTGCGCACGATATATCGGGAAGATGAACAAGGTGATGTCTATCAAATTATTACCCAAGAAACGCTAACGATTGCCGAATTTCACGTCAGTGCGGCAACACTTCGAGACTATTTCACTCAAGATGTTCAGCATTGTTTTAATTTATCCCAAGAATTACCTATTTTTGCTCACTGTTACCATGTTAATCAGCGACGCTATTTAGTTTTAGTCATCCATCATATTGCGATTGATGGTTGGTCGATGGATATTTTGCAGCAAGAATGGCAAGCGTTTTATCGATTTTTTGCGCAACACGAAACGTTAAAATTACCTAAAATTCCAATTCGCTATGTCGATTTTGCTAAATGGCAAAAGCATTATTTACAACAAGAATTATTGCAAGATCAACTCGCCTATTGGCGCAGACAACTTGCTAATTACGAAACATTAACGCTACCCACGGATTATCCACGCCCCAATCAAATTAGCTACCACGGCAGTTATCATTATTTTGTCTTACCCAATGAATTAACTCAATTGGCAATTGAATTTAGTGAAAAACAAGGTTGTACTCTTTATATGACCTTAATCACGGCATTTTATATTTTACTCTATCATTATTGCCGCCAAGACGATCTTCTCATTGCTTCCCCTACCTCGAATCGTCATTATCCTCAAATTGAGAATATTATTGGCTGTTTTATTAATACCTTGGTATTAAGACAAACCATTCTCTCTCAAGAGAGTGGAATTGATCTCTTACAAAAAGTCAAATCGACGATTTTAGAAGCACAGCTAAATCAAGATATTCCTTTTGAATATTTAGTCGAAGCACTTAACATAAGCCAAGATCAAAGTCGTCATCCTTTATTCCAAGTCTTATTTACGCTACAAACTTTTGGCGAACCACATTTAGATTTTGGAGATAGTAAGTTAAAAAGCCTTGCTGTTGATGAATATTTTCCCTTATCACTCTACGATTTAAGTCTTTTTATTGAAGAGCGTAATAATACGCTTTCAGGGACCTTTAATTTTAATACGGCATTATTTAAAACAGAAAGCATTCAACGTTTAGCCGAACATTATCAAATTATTTTGCAGCAATTTATTACCCATGCGGAACAGCCAGTCAGCCGCATTCAGTTTATATCACCCGCAGAATATCAATGGTTAATATACGACTGCAATCAAACTCAACGTGAGTATGATTCACAAAAAACATTGATTGATTTATTTGAAGAAAACGCTCAACAATTTCCTAATAATATTGCGTTAGAAATTAAACAACACCATTTAACCTATCAACAATTAAATCAACAAGCCAATCAACTCGCACATTATTTACAACAACACTTAGGCACTATTGCACCCGATACCGTGATTGGCGTGTGTTTACCGCGAAGTCTTAATTTATTTATTAGCTTATTAGCCATTTTAAAAACGGGAGCGGCATACGTACCACTCGATCCGAATTATCCAACCGATCGCCTGCAATTCATGGTGGAAGATTCTAATGCCGCATTAATTATTTCCGAGCAAACACTTACCGCAAAATTACACAGTTTGCCGTGTGATCCTCAAAAAATTATTGCACTGGATACCCTGAATTTAAACTCGTTTAATCATGATAATTTAAATCGCGTGATCCATCCTCAACATTTGGCGTATATTATTTATACCTCAGGTTCCACGGGTAAACCCAAAGGCGCATTAATCGAACATCATTCATTAACCGATTTTGTCACGCATATTATTGATGTTTTTAAATTTCATCCGCGAGCACGCATGTTGCAATTTGCTTCGATTAATTTCGATGCCTCAGTATTAGAATGGGCAACCACCCTCGCGCATGGTGCCAGTTTAATTTTACTTGCGCCCGATGAATTACCCCCGCAACAACTCATCACCGATATTTTACGGAATAAAAAAATCACGCATACTTTTTTACCGCCCACCTTATTAGCCACAGCCGAAGTGTGTGAACTACCCGATTTAGAATGTTTATCCACCGGCGGTGAAGCGTGCCCGCAAGAATTAATGGATAAATGGGCGGCGCGTTATTATTATGTCAATGGTTATGGCCCAACTGAATCGACCATTTTTTCCAGTTGCAAAGTGTGTAAACCCTTTGAGCGTGTCACCATTGGTACGCCGATTATTAATCGCCAATATTATGTCTTAAACAGTGAACTTCAACCCGTTCCCATTAATGTGGCCGGTGAATTGTGTATTGGAGGCGAAGGTTTAGCGCGCGGCTATTTACACCGCGATGAATTAACTCAAGAGAAATTTATTCCTCATCCTTTTGCTGACGATCCCAACGCTCGACTCTATCGCAGTGGCGATTTAGTACGACGGCTTGCCAATGGTGAAATTGATTATTTAGGTCGCATTGACGATCAAGTGAAAATTCGCGGATTTCGCATTGAGCTTGGAGAAATTGAAGCGTGTTTACAAAAACATCCTGAGATACTTCAAGCCTGTGTCGCGGTGAAATTAATTGCAGGCGATAAACAATTAGTGGCGTATTATGTCGCGGATAATTCTCTCGATACCAATTTGTTAAAACAATTTTTAGCCACCCAATTAGCCGATTACATGATCCCCGCCCATTTCATGAAAATCGATGCCATTCCACTTTCACCAACCGGCAAAGTTAATCGCAAAGCCTTACCCGAACCTATAATAACGGCACAAACTGAGTATGTCGCTCCACGCAATCAATTAGAAACACAACTATGCGAGATTTGGCAAACATTATTAAAAGTCGAACGCATTGGTATTCGTGATCATTTTTTCAAACTCGGTGGCCATTCGATTTTAGTCTTAAAATTATGTGCGCAAATTCGCAATCAATTACATAAAGAATGTGAATTAAAATGGATCTTCCAATTTCCCACCATTGAGCAATTAGCAGAAGTATTAACCCAACAGCAACCGCTCACAACCATTCCCACCGTCTCCCGTCAACAAAAATTACCGCTCTCGTTTTCGCAACAACGTTTGTGGTTTATTCAACAATATGAGGGGCAATCGGCTAATTATAATGTCCCGCTCTTATTTGAAATTCGTGGTCAAGTGCAAATTAATTATTTAACACGCAGTTTACACGCGTTAATTGCACGCCATGAAGTATTACGCACGATTTATCGCACGGACGAATTTGGCAATGCCTATCAACTAATCACTCATCAAGAAATCAGTATTGATGAACACACGATTAACTCTGCGGTAGTCGATGATTATTTACAACAATTTTTTTTACATCATTTTAATTTATCAGCAGAATTACCGATTAAAGCCGCTATTTTTCATGTTGAACAACGCCATTATTTTGCTATCGTCATCCATCATATTGCAATTGATGGCTGGTCGGTTGATATTTTAGAACGCGAATGGCAAGCGTATTATCATCATTTTGCTCATCACGCACCGCTTGAGTTACCCCCATTAGCCGTCCAATACGCCGATTTTGCATGTTGGCAACGCGAATTTTTTACCGAAGAACGGATTACTTCTCAATTAAAATTTTGGAAGCAGCATTTGCAGCACATGGAAACGCTCGAGTTTCCCACCGATTTTCCGCGCCCTGGACTCACTCAATTTCACGGAGAAACGTTGTATTTAACCTTACCCGATAACCTTTCACAAGCTTTAGATCACTTTTGTGAACAACACGGCGTAACGCTTTACACCACATTGCTCACCGCATTTTTTGTGGTCTTGCATTATTATTCACGACAAACCGATCTGGTGATAGGCTCTCCAACAGCCAATCGGCATTATCCCCACATTGAAAACGTGCTGGGTTTTTTTGTTAACACGCTCATCTTGCGTCATAGCCTTAATCCAAATCATTCCCTATTAGAATTATTACAGCAAATCACTCAACTGGTACAAACCACACAGCAATATCAAGATGTCCCCTTTGAACGTTTAGTGGATGAATTAAATATTGCTAAAGATCAAAGCCGTCACCCGATTTTTCAAATTTTATTCAGTGTACAAAAATTTGGTGATGCTGAACTAGGATTTACTCCTGGCAAATTACATACTCTAAATCATGATCGCTATTTCCCGATTGCTAAGTTTGATTTAATGGTAATGTTTGAAAAAAATTCAGATGGTGTCGTTGGCGCATTCAATTACAGCACAGCTTTATTTACATCAAAAACCATCCACAGATTCATGCAACATTTTCAAACTTTGTTGCAACATATGGTAAGCAAACCTCAACAAATCATTAAAACTTTATCCTTATTATCACCCGCAGAATATCAATGGTTAATATACGACTGCAATCAAACTCAACGTGAGTATGATTCACAAAAAACATTGATTGATTTATTTGAAGAAAACGCTCAACAATTTCCTAATAATATTGCGTTAGAAATTAAACAACACCATTTAACCTATCAACAGTTAAATCAACAAGCCAATCAACTCGCGCATTATTTACAACAACACTTAGGCAGCATCGCGCCCGATACCGTGATTGGCGTGTGTTTACCGCGCAGCCTTAATTTATTTATTAGCTTATTAGCCATTTTAAAATCGGGAGCGGCATACGTACCACTCGATCCGAATTATCCAACCGATCGCCTGCAATTCATGGTGGAAGATTCTAATGCCGCATTAATTATTTCCGAGCAAACACTTACCGCAAAATTACACAGTTTGCCGTGTGATCCTCAAAAAATTATTGCACTGGATACCCTGAATTTAAACTCGTTTAATCATGATAATTTAAATCGCGTGATCCATCCTCAACATTTGGCGTATATTATTTATACCTCAGGTTCCACGGGTAAACCCAAAGGCGCATTAATCGAACATCATTCATTAACCGATTTTGTCACGCATATTATTGATGTTTTTAAATTTCATCCGCGAGCACGCATGTTGCAATTTGCTTCGATTAATTTCGATGCCTCAGTATTAGAATGGGCAACCACCCTCGCGCATGGTGCCAGTTTAATTTTACTTGCGCCCGATGAATTACCCCCGCAACAACTCATCACCGATATTTTACGGAATAAAAAAATCACGCATACTTTTTTACCGCCCACCTTATTAGCCACAGCCGAAGTGTGTGAACTACCCGATTTAGAATGTTTATCCACCGGCGGTGAAGCGTGCCCGCAAGAATTAATGGATAAATGGGCGGCGCGTTATTATTATGTCAATGGTTATGGCCCAACTGAATCGACCATTTTTTCCAGTTGCAAAGTGTGTAAACCCTTTGAGCGTGTCACCATTGGTACGCCGATTATTAATCGCCAATATTATGTCTTAAACAGTGAACTTCAACCCGTTCCCATTAATGTGGCCGGTGAATTGTGTATTGGAGGCGAAGGTTTAGCGCGCGGCTATTTACACCGCGATGAATTAACTCAAGAGAAATTTATTCCTCATCCTTTTGCTGACGATCCCAACGCTCGACTCTATCGCAGTGGCGATTTAGTACGACGGCTTGCCAATGGTGAAATTGATTATTTAGGTCGCATTGACGATCAAGTGAAAATTCGCGGATTTCGCATTGAGCTTGGAGAAATTGAAGCGTGTTTACAAAAACATCCTGAGATACTTCAAGCCTGTGTCGCGGTGAAATTAATTGCAGGCGATAAACAATTAGTGGCGTATTATGTCGCGGATAATTCTCTCGATACCAATTTGTTAAAACAATTTTTAGCCACCCAATTAGCCGATTACATGATCCCCGCCCATTTCATGAAAATCGATGCCATTCCACTTTCACCAACCGGCAAAGTTAATCGCAAAGCCTTACCCGAACCTATAATAACGGCACAAACTGAGTATGTCGCTCCACGCAATCAATTAGAAACACAACTATGCGAGATTTGGCAAACATTATTAAAAGTCGAACGCATTGGTATTCGTGATCATTTTTTCAAACTCGGTGGCCATTCGATTTTAGTCTTAAAATTATGTGCGCAAATTCGCAATCAATTACATAAAGAATGTGAATTAAAATGGATCTTCCAATTTCCCACCATTGAGCAATTAGCAGAAGTATTAACCCAACAGCAACCGCTCACAACCATTCCCACCGTCTCCCGTCAACAAAAATTACCGCTCTCGTTTTCGCAACAACGTTTGTGGTTTATTCAACAATATGAGGGGCAATCGGCTAATTATAATGTCCCGCTCTTATTTGAAATTCGTGGTGAGATTGATATCGATACATTAAAACAAAGTTTGCAAGCCCTGGTGCAACGTCATGAAGTATTGCGCACGATTTATCGCACTGACGAATTTGGTAATGCCTATCAATTAATTACCCATCAAGAAATCAATGTTGATGAACACGCAATTAGCTCTGCCGTTTTCGATGATTATTTAAAAAAATTTTCCTTACATCATTTTAATTTATCAGAAGAAATACCAATCAAGGCTGTTATTTTTTACGTTGAAAAGCGTCGTTTTTTTGCAATTAATATTCATCATATAGCCATTGATGGTTGGTCGATTGATATTATTGAGCGTGAATGGCAGGCCTTTTATCAGCATTATACTGCTAATACAGCGTTGAATTTATCACCTCTACCCATTCAATACGCCGATTTTGCGCATTGGCAAAGAGAGTTTTTAACCGAAGAACGTATTGCAGCTCAATTAAAGTTTTGGAAAGAGCATTTACAACAAGTAGAAACCTTGCAATTTCCCACCGATTTTCCCCGTCCTCTACTCGCACAATTTCAAGGGGAAACATTTTATTTAATGTTGCCTGAAAATTTATCACAGGCTTTAGAAAAATTCAGTGAGCAACAGGGGGTAACACTTTACACCACCTTATTAACTGCATTTTTTATTTTATTACATTATTATTCGCGGCAAACGGATATTGTGATTGGTTCACCAACGGCAAATCGTCATTATCCACACATTGAGAATGTGGTGGGTTTTTTCGTTAATACGCTAATCTTGCGCCAGATAATAAACCCTAATCATTCTATTCTCGATTTACTCAATCAAGTTACTCAACTTGTTCAAGCCACTCAACAGAATCAGGATATTCCATTTGAACGCTTAGTGGATGAATTAAATACCCCTAAAGATCAAAGTCGTCACCCTATTTTTCAAATATTCTTTAGTCTGCAAAAATTTGGCGATACTACCTTAACATTTAATCAAGGTTTATTAAGCAGTATAAATATTGATGAATATTATCCGGTGGCAAAATTAGATTTATCCGTCATGTTTACGCAACAAGAAAATAATTTACGAGCCGATATAAATTACAATACTGCGCTATTCACTCCACAAACCATACAACGTTTTGCGCAGCATTTTCACACCTTACTTGAATTATTACCTACCCACTGGGATAAACCTATCCGTAATCTTTCATTATTATCACCACAAGAGTACCAATGGCTTGTTTATGATTGCAATCAAACTAAAACCACGTACCCTTGCGATAAAACGATTGTTGATTTATTTCTGGAGCAGGCTCAGCAGCATCCTCATCACGTTGCGTTAGAATTTATGGATTCAAAATTAACGTATCAGCAACTCAATACAACATCCAATCAAATCGCGCATGCATTAATTCATCATTTAAGAAAAATTCCACCCGATGCTATTATTGCAATTTGTTTACCACGTAGTCCTGAGTTTTTTATTGCGATTTTGGCAGTTTTAAAAGTTGGCGCTGCCTATTTACCGCTGGATCCTCATTATCCGCTTGAACGTTTGCAATTTATGCTGGATGACTCAAATGCAATCACTATTATTTCAAAAGGCAATATTATTTCGCTTATTCCAGGTTTAAATTATGATTCCACTAAATTAATTGCATTAGATAATATGGATTTATCCTCTCAGGCATGCAACGATATTGTAGCCAAGCCATCTCCTCAGCAATTGGCTTATATTATTTATACGTCAGGTTCAACAGGAAAACCAAAAGGGGTGATGATTGAACATCGAACATTAACGAATTTAGTGACCCAAATTCGTAAACCCCATCAATTGCATAGCGCTGCTCGCGTTTTACAATTTGCCTCGATGAATTTTGATGCTTCAGTCTGCGAATGGGCAAGCACATTTGCAGCAGGTGCAACCTTAATTGTATTATCAGCCGATGAAATGCCACCTCACAAATCCATCACTCAAACGATTATTGAAAAAAATATTACGCATGCCACACTACCTCCAGCTTTATTAAACGCGACCGATTATGTTGATTTACCCAATTTACACTGTTTAATTACCGCCGGTGAAGCATGCTCTCCAGAATTAGTAAATACCTGGGCATGCAATCGTTATTACGTCAATGGTTATGGTCCAACCGAAGCCACCGTCTGCGTGAGCTATCAAAATTGCCAACCTCATCAACCCATCACCATTGGTAAACCCATTGGTAATGTGCAGTTATATGTGTTAGACGAACAATTACAACCCTTACCCATTAATATTCCCGGTGAATTATATATTGGTGGCGAATGTTTAGCGCGCGGTTATTTGCATCGTGAACAATTAACTCAAGAAAAATTTATTCCCGATCCGTTTAGTCAAAATCCGCACGCAAGACTTTATCGCAGTGGCGATTTAGTGCGACGCCTGGCGAATGGTGACATTGATTATTTAGGACGAGTGGATGATCAAGTGAAAATCCGCGGTTTTCGTATTGAGCTTGGGGAAATTGAAGCGTGTTTGCAACAACATCCTGACATTATTCAAGCGTGTGTTGCCGTCATAGTCATTGCTGGAGATAAACAATTAGTGGCCTACTATGTTGCAAACACGCTCCTTGATCCCACGACTCTAAAGCAATTTTTAAGTTTACAGTTAGCCGATTACATGGTCCCCGCGCATTTCATGAAAATTGCAGCCATTCCCTTATCTCCCACTGGAAAAGTAAATCGCAAAGCGTTACCAGAGCCCATTATTTCAGCCCAAACAGAATATATTGCGCCACGTAATGAATTAGAAACTCAATTAACCACTATTTGGCAAACATTATTAAAAGTTGAAAAAGTTGGTGTTAGCGATAATTTTTTCAAATTGGGTGGTCATTCGATTTTAGTATTAAAACTGTGCGCGCAAATTCGTAATCAACTACACAAAGAATGCGAATTAAAATGGATTTTTCAATTTCCGACCATTGCACAATTAGCCGAAGTATTAGCACAACAACAAGCGACGATCGCTATTCCAACCATTTCGCGCCAACAAAAACTACAACTGTCATTTGCCCAACAGCGCTTATGGTTTATTCAGCAATATGAAGGGCCATCGGCCAATTATAATATTCCTCTCATTTTTGAAATTCACGGCACAATTGAGCTTGCCGCATTAAAACACGCGTTACAATCAGTGGTGCAACGGCATGAAGTTTTGCGCACGCTTTATCGCGCAGATGACTTGGGCAATCCCTATCAAATTATTACTGAACAAAATCTTGAAATCCCTGAACTTACCATTGCAGCGCCGACACTTGATGAATGCTTAGCTCAATTTGTGCAACATCATTTTATCTTAAGCGATGAATTACCGATTAAGGCCACAATTTTTCACACACCGCAACAAAGTTTTTTTGTGATTAACATTCATCACATTGCAATTGATGGTTGGTCAATTGATATTTTAGAACATGAATGGGAAGCATATTATCGTCATCTTGTTGAAAAAACTCCATTAGAGCTACCCAATTTAACTGTTCAATATATTGATTTTGCCTATTGGCAACGCAACTTTTTAACTGAAGAACATTTACAAACGCAATTAAATTTTTGGAAGCAACAATTACACAATATTGAAACTTTATTAATGCCAGCCGATTTCCCACGACCTGCCTTTGCGCAATTTCAAGGAAATACGATTTATTTATCATTGCCACCCTCTCTAAGCAATAAATTAGAGCAATTAAGCGAACAGAATAACGTTACTCTTTACACCACTTTGCTAACAACATTTTTTATTCTTTTGCATTATTATTCACGGCAAACGGATATTATTATTGGATCGCCCACCGCCAATCGTCATTATCCGCAAGTCGACAATATGTTGGGATTTTTTATTAATAATTTAATTTTGCGCCAACAACTCGACCCTCATCAAAGTTTTATTGATTTATTACAGCACGTCAATCAAACGGTGCAGCAAGCACAGCAACATCAAGATATTCCCTTTGAACGCTTAGTGGATGAACTTAGCCTGCCTAAAGATCAAAGCCGTCATCCGCTTTTCCAAATATTATTCAGTCTACAAAAGTTTGGCTCAAATCAAATCCATTTCCAGCAAGGTTCACTTGACAGTTTGAATATTGATCGCTATTTTCCCGTGGCCAAATTAGATTTATCCGTCATGTTCACGCAACAAGAAAATGGTTTGCAGGCAAGCTTTAATTATAATACGGCATTATTTACTCAACCAACCATACAACGTTTTGCGCAGCATTTTCACACCTTACTTGAATTATTACCTACCCACTGGGATAAACCTATCCGTAATCTTTCATTATTATCACCACAAGAGTACCAATGGCTTGTTTATGATTGCAATCAAACTAAAACCACGTACCCTTGCGATAAAACGATTGTTGATTTATTTCTGGAGCAGGCTCAGCAGAATCCCTATCATGTTGCGCTAGAATTTATGGATTCAAAATTAACGTATCAGCAACTCAATACAACATCCAATCAAATCGCGCATGCATTAATTCATCATTTAAGAAAAATTCCACCCGATGCTATTATTGCAATTTGTTTACCACGTAGTCCTGAGTTTTTTATTGCGATTTTGGCAGTTTTAAAAGTTGGCGCTGCCTATTTACCGCTGGATCCTCATTATCCGCTTGAACGTTTGCAATTTATGCTGGATGACTCAAATGCAATCACTATTATTTCAAAAGGCAATATTATTTCGCTTATTCCAGGTTTAAATTATGATTCCACTAAATTAATTGCATTAGATAATATGGATTTATCCTCTCAGGCATGCAACGATATTGTAGCCAAGCCATCTCCTCAGCAATTGGCTTATATTATTTATACGTCAGGTTCAACAGGAAAACCAAAAGGGGTGATGATTGAACATCGAACATTAACGAATTTAGTAACCCAAATTCGTAAACCCCATCAATTGCATAGCGCGGCTCGCGTTTTACAATTTGCCTCGATGAATTTTGATGCTTCAGTCTGTGAATGGGCAAGCACATTTGCAGCAGGTGCAACCTTAATTGTATTATCAGCCGATGAAATGCCACCTCACAAATCCATCACTCAAACGATTATTGAAAAAAATATTACGCATGCCACACTACCTCCAGCTTTATTAAACGCGACCGATTATGTTGATTTACCCAATTTACACTGTTTAATTACCGCCGGTGAAGCATGCTCTCCAGAATTAGTGAATACCTGGGCATGCAATCGTTATTACGTCAATGGTTATGGTCCAACCGAAGCCACAGTCTGCGTGAGCTATCAAAATTGCCAACCTCATCAACCCATCACCATTGGTAAACCCATTGGTAATGTGCAGTTATATGTGTTAGACGAACAATTACAACCGTTACCCATTAATATTCCCGGTGAATTATATATTGGTGGCGAATGTTTAGCGCGCGGTTATTTGCATCGTGAACAATTAACTCAAGAAAAATTTATTCCCGATCCGTTTAGTCAAAATCCGCACGCAAGACTTTATCGCAGTGGCGATTTAGTGCGTCGGCTTGCGAATGGTGACATTGATTATTTAGGACGAGTGGATGATCAAGTGAAAATCCGCGGCTTTCGTATTGAGCTTGGGGAAATTGAAGCGTGTTTGCAACAACATCCTGACATTATTCAAGCGTGTGTCAACGTGAGTAACAATGGTGCTGATAAGTTTTTAGTTGCCTATTATGTTAGCCCCAACAATATTGCCAGTGAGGAACTGCAATCGTTTTTACGAACTTTTCTAGCCGATTATATGATCCCCGATTTTTATATGAAGTTGGCAGAAATACCCATTACCAGCAATGGCAAAGTGGATCGTAAACGATTACCTGCTCCCGATATGAAAAGTTCAAATACTTATATTGCACCTCGCAACGCGACTGAAGAAAAATTATGCATTATTTTTCAAGAAGTTTTAAAATTAGAACGAGTGGGAGTTGCTGATAATTTCTTTAGATTAGGAGGTAATTCACTAAAAGCCATTCGTTTGTTAAATCTGATTGCGCAACAATCTCTGCCATCAATCACCTTAAAACAATTATTCACTCATGCGACAGTAGAAGAATTGGCGACATTAGTGCGCGGAGAATCAGCAGTGGATGATCGATCGGCATTACACCAACTAATCGAACAGGATATTCACTTAGCAGAAAATTATTTATCATCAATAAAAATCACCCCGCAAAAAAATAAAGTGTCTCGTATTTTATTAACGGGTGCGAATGGTTTTGTAGGAATTTATATTTTACAAGCCCTATTGCAACAATCAAAAGCAACTATTTATTGTTTAATTCGAGCTAATAATAACTTAGAAGCCCAACAAAAACTGCAGAACACCTTACACGAATATCAATTAAGCTTAGATTTAACTCGTATTAACATCATTACGGGTGATTTAAGCAAGCCCCAACTGGGTTTAGAACATGCGCAATGGCATCAATTGCAAAAATCCATTGATTTAATTATTCATAATGGGGCGTATGTTCATCATCTTGCTCCCTATCAAACGCTACGTGAAACTAATGTATTGAGCGTAGTGGAATTAATCAAATTGGCAACGGTGCATCATGCGAAACGTTTATGTTTTATTTCCACCTGTAGCGCAATTCTTCCAGAGCAACAGCGCTATCCCGAAACCTTGCCGCAGCAAAGCATTACAGAAATGCTTGATCAATTTGAAGCGGGCTATGTGCAATCCAAATGGGTAGCGGAAACTTTGCTGACCAACGCACGTGACGCAGGATTAGATTTGATGATGATCCGCTTGGGCAATGTGACTGGGGATTCGAGCACTGGGATCAGTAATTATCAGGATAATCATGGGTGGGCAATATTTAAATCGTGCCTGCAATTAGGAATTAAAATTAATTTTCCGGCAACCATTGAAATGATGCCCGTCGATTATATTGCAAAAGCCATCGGGTATTTAAGTTTAGAACGTCATCCGTATGATTGTTATAATTTAGCGAACCCGCATCAAATCGATTATGCGACTTATTTTTCGTTTGCAGAAAAAATCTTTAATCATTCTTTACGTCAAGTGAGTTTACCAGAATGGCAACAATTATTAACAACCATTGATGCAACCAATGCCTTATATCGTTTTCGTGAGGCTTATTTGCACGCGGATTTCAGTCAAACCGCCATCCCACCCGTATATGACAATACCAACGCCAGTGAAATTTTAGAAAAAAATAACATCATCACCTATCCGCATGATTATTTTACTCTCTGTCAATTGTATTTTAATTATTTAATTAAGGTAGGTTATTTAACGTGAAACTCACTATACCGATCGCCTGCGACTTAATCTCCGACTCCCCGCATCTTCATTGGCGAGCGGTATAGACTCTTCATACTTGAATTTTAGCTACAATAAAATAATATACACGCCCTAATATAATTTTTTGCCAGCACGCGCCCAGGCTTTAATACCGCCACTCATCGAAAATACATTATTGTATCCCATTTTTTGTAAATTATCGGCTGCAAGCAAGGAACGATGACCACCACCACAATAAAGAATAATCATGTCTTGCTGATTGGGTACCGTTAAATGAATTTTTGCTTCAAGCCAACCTTTGCTTAAATGGATTGCGCCAGGAATTGAAGTGACATCAAATTCTTCTTTTTCGCGCACATCTAATAAATAAAATAAGGAGTCGTGTTGTAATAATTGTTCAACTTCATCAATCGAAATTTCTTTGACACGAGTCTGCGCATCTTCAAATAACGCTTGAAAATGCGGTGAAATTTGCAGTGGGGTGGTATCCATATAACGCTACTCCTCGGGTGTTTTAATCAGTATAAACTTTTCATGTAGCGAATGTCACCCCACAACATTTTAGAGGCATCCCGCGGTTTTATCCGCGGGAACAGGATGCTTTATTTCTTGTGATCGGCGTGACGAAAAATTAATACATCACATTCGGCATGATTAGCAATGGCTTGAGCGGTTGAGCCCAATAATCGCGTGATCCCATGACGGCCATGACGACCTAAGGCAATTAAATCTGCGCCAATTTGTTTGGCTTTATTGGGGACACAAAATTTGGGTGAGCCAATCATGACATATTGATCTTCACTATCGACGCTAAAATCGCGTCCTAAGCGGGCCAATTGATTTTCAGCATCTTGGGTGAGCTTAGCTTCGACATCAAAACTTGACGCATATTGATAAACCGTGGTCGGATAATATTCGATCACATGAATAAGACTCAATTTTGCGCCATGTTTTTTGGCAAATTCACTGACTTTTTGCAACGATAAATGGCTGTCATCGCTAAGATCTACCGCACAAAGAATATGATGATAATCGCTCATAATAGATTCCTTTTAAATAATGAAAAGTAAGTGTAGCAAATATAAAACCATACCACTTGACCTAGATCAATTATGGATGAGAATGGCCACAAGAAATAATTTGTAGTTGGCGCAAATCGTGTATTTTTATTTCCCGCTTTTTTACCGCTAAAATATTCTCATCGCTAAACCGTTTAAATAACCGGCTCACGGTTTCTGTGGCTAAGCCTAAATAACACGCAATATCTTGCCGCGACATGCTTAAATTAAATTGAGTGGCAGAATAACCGCGCCGAGCAACTCGTGCGGAAATGCTTAATAAAAATTTAGCAAAACGTTGTTCGGCTGTCGCATTTAAATTAACGTGATAATGATGATTCAATTGCTGGCTAAAAAGACTAAATAAAGATTTTTGCAAGGAAGGAATTTCTTGGGCTAAGTGTAATAAATCCTGATAGGTAATTTGACAAATGGCGGTTGTTTCAATGGCTATTGCAGAAAGATGATACTGTTCATCTTTAATTCCATCCAAGCCCACAATTTCTCCCGCCAGCGCAAACTGCAACCCAGTGAGTTCGCCTTCTTCATCCAGTTGATACAATTTAAGCGCACCTGAGCGCACAACGGCTATCGTATGAAAAGGATCGCCCTGACGAAAAATAGTATCCCCTTTATGAAAAATTTTTTCCCGTTGAATGAAGTGATCGAAACGCTGAATTTCTGCTTGGCTTAATCCCATCGGCATGCAAAGATTCGCTAAAGAACAATTATCGCAAGCAATTTGAAACGGTTTATCCGGCATGGGAGTCGCAAAGTATATAGAGTAAAGTGTGGTAAGGCTAATGCTTAGGTGAATTGCTGTCAACCTTCATCACCTAGGATTGAGGAGCGAAAACACTCGAAAACCTTGAACATTATACATCCAAATGTTGCACAGTCGTGCGCAAAGATCACAGGATATAACCCAATCACCTATCAAGCATTGTCCGCTTTATTTAACTATGATTGTCCAGCCTAAGATCTAGCGCACGCCTCTCCTGCCGATTACAATAACCATCATCCTTTTTTCTACAAGGCATAACGATGCGTTTTTCTTTTAAACAGGGTTTCGTTATTATTTTTTTACTGCTGCTGGGAGTAAGTCTTGGGCATCCCTTTTTATTCTCGCAATTGACGCTGCCATCGCCGCCTTCCGAATTAAATCAAGTACCACAACTTCGCTATCAAGTAATCAAAACGTTTCCTTTACAGCCACATTATTATATCGAAGGACTGATTTATTCCGACTCGAGTTTACTTCTCAGCAGTGGTTTATTGGGTCAGTCGTGTTTATCTCGTTATGATTTAGCCGAGCAGAAAATAGCGCAATCGATTCAATTACCCAATACTATTTTTGCTGAAGGTATCACAGAATTAAATCATAAAATTTATCAACTCACCTATCAAAGCAATATTGTCTACGTCTATGATGCTAAAACCCTGCAATTGCAAACGCAATTCACCCTGCCTTTTCAAGGCTGGGGTTTAACCAGTGATGGTCAATCTTTAATATTAAGCAATGGCACCAGCGCCTTAATTTATGTCAATCCTAAAACGCATGCGCTGGAAAAATATCGCTTAGTCACTCTTGCGAATAAGCCTGTGATTAATTTAAATGAATTAGACTATGTAAAAGGGTTAGTGTATGCGAATATTTTTCAGAGTGGTGTGATTGTGGCGATTGATCCTGAGAGTGGCGTGGTACAACAGTGGCTGGATATTACAGCTCTCTGGCGCGAAGAGCTCCATCGTTATCCAAAAGCAGAAGTCCCCAATGGTATTGCCTACGATCCGCACTCACAACATTTTTATATTTCAGGAAAGTTTTGGCCAGAACTGCTAGAGTTGCAAGTGGTGCGTGAGCGCTAGTGCCTGTTGAGTACCCGTATACTTAAACACAGTAGAATTGTCAACATGCTCTAATTACGGTAATATCCACCCACTTTAGCCCTAAAAATAGTCCAAAATCATGAGCGACAATAAACCTAAACATTTTATCGAACAACGCATTGAAGCCGATTTAACCGCCAACACCTATGGCGGTAAAGTCATCACCCGTTTTCCACCGGAACCTAATGGTTATTTGCATATTGGTCACGTGAAATCGATTTGTCTGAATTTTGGCATGGCTCAACAATATGGCGGCCAATGCCATTTGCGTTTTGACGATACTAACCCCACCAAAGAAGATATCGAATACATTAATGCGATTAAACGCGATATTGAATGGTTAGGATTTAAATGGGATGCCTTATTTCACGCCTCTGATTATTTTGAACAACTCTACGAATTTGCCATTTCTTTAATTAAAAAAGAATTAGCGTTTGTGTGCTCGTTAAGTTTCGAAGAAATTCGCGACTATCGTGGCACGTTGACGCAACCAGGACGTAATAGCCCTTATCGCAATCGTTCAATTGAGGAAAATTTAGATTTATTTACTCGCATGCGCCAGGGTGAATTTGCTGAAGGCGAACATGTATTACGCGCAAAAATTGATATGAGCTCACCCAATATTAATTTACGCGATCCGATTATTTATCGCATTTTAAAAGCTATACATCCTCACACCGGCGATCAATGGTGTATTTATCCTATGTATGATTACGCACACGCGTTATCCGATGCCATTGAACACATCACGCATTCGCTGTGTACCTTAGAATTTCAAGATCACCGTCCGTTATACGATTGGTGCGTGCAACAGTTAACTTCTGCGCCCTACCCACAGCAAATTGAATTTTCACGTTTGAATTTATCGCACACCGTTACCAGCAAACGTAAATTAAAAGCGTTAGTCGATCATAAATGGGTCGATGGTTGGGACGACCCTCGCATGCCAACCATTGCTGGTGCAAGACGCCGTGGATTTACTCCTCGTGCCTTTCATGAGTTATGTCGTTTAGTTGGCATTTCTAAAAGTGATTCTGTGATTGATGTCAGTGTCTTAGAAGAATGTGTGCGTAATGATTTAAATCAACACGCACCGCGCGCCATGGGCGTATTAAAACCACTGAAATTAATTATTGAAAATTGGCCGGCGGATAAAGTTGAATATGTCGATGCGCCCAACCATCCGCAAAATGACACGATGGGTTCGCGCAAAATAGCGTTCACTCGCGAATTGTATATTGAACAAGAAGATTTTTTAGAAACACCTCCTAATAATAAATACAAACGGTTAGCCTTAAATTATGAGGTGCGTTTGCGTTATGGCTATATCGTGAAATGTCATCGCATGGTAAAAGATGAGGCCGGAAACATTCGTGAAATTTATTGCACGTATGATCCCGAGACCTTAGGAAAAAATCCAGCGGATCGCAAAGTTAAAGGCGTTATTCATTGGGTTTCTGCAAGCGAACATCGCACCTGCGAAATCCGTTTATACGATCGTTTATTTAAAGTCACCGACCCCGCCAGTGAATTCGATCTAGAAACGCTACCCTCTATTTTGAACCCTAATTCACTAACAATAGTATCGACCTGTTACGTAGAAAAAAACTTATTCCACCCACAACCGATGCAACATTATCAATTTGAACGCTTGGGTTATTTTGTCATCGATGAGCAAAGTTCTCTTGATCATTTGGTTTTTAATCGGGTCATTGATTTACGTGATTCGTGGAATCTTTCGCATGGGGATTAGACGTTGAGTGGGGTTGCAAGATTTGGGAGCTTGTTTAAAAAAGTAATGAGTAATAAAATAGTTACATTGTGACCACTAAAAAATTTACGTGAAATTACTGGCACCATAGATCCATATAATGAAAAATCATACCATTCTAAAAGCGAGCCAATACCACACACAGCAATCAGTTTATTAATTTCTTGCATAAATTTTTAAGTGCCGTTTAAAAAATTATAGGATTAAGCCCACTCTTTATGATGCCATTCATCTGCTATACTCCATTCTTTTTCTGAAAATTGTTTATCATCCGTTGCGGATAATACCCAGGTAATAAATTTAGCGACTTTTTCAGGGGAATTCATTTTATTGTTTTCTTTCAATGCTTGAAATTTGGGCAATGCGGGAAATGTTTTGGCAGAGAACGTTCTTATTTTATCTTGGAAAGGGGTATCAACTACGCCTGGTCCCAGACTGCCTATTTTAATATTAAATTGTTCAAGCTCTAAAGATAAGCATTGATATAACATGTATAAACCAGCTTTAGTAATACAATATGGTGCGATACCATGAGCAGGTATACGAGCAAAACCCGAAGAAATATTGAGAATAGGGCCATTTGTTAAATAGGGTAAAAATGTTTGTGTTAAAAACAAAGGAGCTTCTAAATTAACCTCAACTTGGTAACGCCAATCTTTAAGTTGAATATCTTTGAGTTCAGAAGCCTCTATAACAGCAGCATTATGAATAAGATATTTTATTCTTGCGTCTTTGGGAATGACTTCTAAAATAGCGGCTCGCCCTAGCTCTGTTGCTATATCCGCTTGCACAATCTGAATTTTATTGTCAGCCAGTTTTTTGGTCTTGTTTAATGTCTCTAATGTACGCCCCACAATTAAAACCTGAAGGTTATTATCTTTAGCTAAATTAATTGCTAACGCTCGACCAACACCACTTCCGCCACCTGTAACTACTGCAAAAGATTTCATAACATTCACTCCTTAGAGTAACCAATTTTTAGCACTATAGGGGTTAATCTAGCAGGTTTATTTGATAGGGTAAATGATCCATTTCCAAAAACATACCTGAGTTGGATAAACACCAGAAAATTATAATAATACCTTTAAGCCTTTGCTATTAACAATATTAAGTAATTTTAAAGAAATGCCATTGGGTGTTTTTTCGCCTCTTTCCCATTTTTGAATAGTGGATGGCGATGTATTTAAGAGTTTAGCAAATACTGCTTGGCTGATTTTTTCACGCAGACGTAAGCGTTTAATTTGAGATGGAGAAAATTCTTTTACTGGCGGGAGACACAACGCATTAAATTCACGCAGTGTCGTTGCATTGATAATATTAGCATCGTAGAGACCATGAGCCATGGCTTCTGCGGTTGCGAGTAAACGTTGTTTAGTTTTCTGTTGCGTTGCCATTATTGCACCTCAATAAGTTCACCCTTTGTGATTAATCTTAATAATTCATCCTGACTTGCCGCTAAATAGTATTTTGCTAATAATTGATATAATTGAAGCTCTCTGGGTGAAAGTGTATCAACTTCATTTTTCGAAAATCCAAACATAAATAATGCACGATGATGAGATTCAAATGCCATAAGAATTCTAAATCCACCTCGTTTACCTCGCCCTTTGCCAGCGACACGCATTTTATACAATTTATTACCTAAGGATGCACCCAACAACCCTTGTTCTAACTCAGTCACTATTTCTTTCAAGCTTTGGTCGGTTAAATTATATTTTTTAGCCCATTTGGCAAAATGCTTATATTTGAATATTTTCATAAAACACCTTATAATAGTAGCACTTGGTGCTATGATTTTCAAGAACAAGACTCAAGTTTCTATTATAAAAGCATCATTACTAAAAAATACGACGTATTTTAGGTATTATTCCCCACCCATTTAGCATAATCATCAATATCGCCAGAGAATTCTTGCATTTTTTTATCGTGGACTAGCCATAATTCATTGACGGTATTGCGTAATAAATAACGATCGTGCGAAACCACAATTAAAGCTCCTTGAAAACTTTGCAAGGCTAAATTTAAGGCCTCACGCATGTCTAAATCGAGATGGTTAGTGGGTTCATCTAAAATTAATAAATTAGGTCGTTGCCAAACAATTAATGCTAACGCTAAGCGCGCTTTTTCTCCGCCTGAAAAATAGGTAATTTTTTCAAAGACGCGATCATTATTAAAGGCAAATCCGCCAAGAAAATCGCGGATACTTTGTGTGGAAGTTTTGGGTGCAGCATCTTGCAATAATTCTACGGGTGATAAGTTTAAATCTAAATGATCCACTTGATGTTGAGCAAAATACCCAATTTTTACTCCATTCATGGGATTCAGTTGGCCTTGCAAAGGCTCTATTTGATTCATTAAACACGCTAAAAAAGTCGATTTACCACAACCATTTTTTCCTAATAAACCAATTCGCGCATCGCCACTGAGTTTGAATTTAATTTTTTTAATTAAGGGCGCTTGTGGATCATAACCGACATCGACATTTTCCACCACGAACATGGGATTAACGATTTTTTCGGGGGGTAAAAATTCAAATTTAAAGGGTGAATCCAGATGAATAGGTGCGAGCAATTCCATGCGCTCCACCGCTTTTAAGCGGCTTTGTGCTTGACGTGCTTTAGAAGCTTTGGCGCGAAAGCGTTCGACAAAATGCATTAAATGTTTTAATTGTGCTTGTTGTTTTTCGTATTGAGCGTTATTTAAAATCATAGCTTGCAAGCGCATGTCTTCAAATTGCGTGTAATTTCCGGTATACGCTTTAATGGTTTTTTGTTCAAAATGCAAAATGTGATCGGTCACATGATCTAAAAATTCTCGGTCATGCGAAATAATTAATACCGTACCTGGAAATTGAATAATCCATTTTTCTAACCAGACAATTGCTTCTAAATCTAAGTGATTGGTGGGTTCATCGAGTAATAATAAATCGGCAGGCGTTAATAAACATTGCGCTAAATTCAAGCGCATCCGCCAACCACCGGAAAATTCGCTGACTTTTTTTTGAAAATCGTCATCAGTAAATCCAAGGCCATGAAGAATTTTTCCAGCACGCGCCTCAACGGTGTAACCATCAATATCGTTTAAATACGTATATAAATCCATTAACGCATCCATATCGCCACTGGCTTCGGCATCAGCAATCGCTTGCAAGGTTTTCGCAACGGCATGATCGCCTTGCATCACATAAGTTAGCGCTGAAATATCGAGAGCTGGAATTTCTTGCGCTAAATGAGCCACGCGTAATTGATTGGGGACATGAATATCCCCTTTGGCAGGCTCAAGCTCACCACGAAAACAGGCAAAAAAGCTCGATTTTCCGGTGCCATTTTTGCCAATGATCCCTACTTTACTTTTGGCGGTAATTAATACATCGGCTTTTTCAATTAAAACATTAGCGCCGCGTTGAATCGAAAAATTAGTGATTTTAATCATAATAAATAAACCTTTGCTCACGAGTCGATAAAAAAATGAAATTTTTGGATAGATCTATCCTAGCGTTTAAACACAACCCGCCTGATGGTGAGCTTAGGATCGTTTTGATGGGACAGCAGATAAGCATCACCGCTATGGGCGATGATAATCAATTGTGCTTGATTAAACTGTTGTTTGCCTATCATTTCTTTAGACTTAATTGTCGTTATTGAGTGGACGAAGTATGGAGTGAGTATAGCAAGGCTGGAATAAAATGCAATGTATATGATGATAGATTAACGTCCTTGTCACACTAGCATACCAGTACTTATCATCCAATGAAGCTGATGCCTTATGTTTAAAAGCTTAGCTTGCCGTTAACTTTTTTTATGCAGTATACTACCGTAATGTAATAAATTGAGTAACCGCTGATGCATGCAATAAATTACTCTCTAGAAAATGATGTTATTAACCCCTCTATAGAAATTGGTGCTTTTGAGGCACTATGGGCCAATGGTATTTCATCTTTCAAGCAATTCCGAGAAAAATTAAAAAATTCAAACTCAGAATTACCGAGTCATTTAGTTGATAAAGCTTTAGCGACTCAGTTCTATGAACGTACTATTCAAAAATTACAAAATAATGGCATCCTGCATTTTGGTGTAAGGATCGATGGTACAATGGATTATCCTCAAAAGCTATACGATGCAGACTATCCGTTAGTTTTATTTTATTATCAAGGCAATTGGGATTTAGCATTTACTCGTGGTGTTTCTGTGGTTGGTACACGCCATCCTTCATATGAAGGTATACAGCGCACTCGACGTTTAGTCAAATCTTTGGTTGAGGCGGGTTTTACTATTTATGCTGGATTAGCAGCAGGAATTGATACCGTAGCTCACAGCACAGCTATTGAAATGAAAGGAAAAACAATAGCCGTGATTGGCACACCTTTATGGTTACGTTACCCTAAAGAAAACGCCAAACTGCAAGAAGAAATCAGTCGCCATCATCTCTTAATTAGCCAAGTGCCTATTGTGTCTTATGAAAGCAAAAGCATTCCATTTACTCGTTTATTTTTTCCAGAAAGAAATAAAACAATGGCAGCACTATCAGAGGCTACTATTATTGTTGAGGCTGGTCAAACTTCGGGTACGCTTATCCAAGCTAAAGCTGCTTTAAAACAGGGCCGAAAAGTATTTATCCTTAACAATAATTTTGAAAACCCCGCGTTGTCTTGGCCTCAAAAGCTAGAAGCTGACGGTGCTATTCGAGTTTACGATGTTGATGATATCTTGCAAGGATTAGCGAGTGGGAACAATTAATAAACTTTTAAAGATCGATCAATATTTAATTGCACAGCATATTTATTTAGAAAAAACTGATCACTGTTATTTTCTAGGCGAATATGCAAGCAGACAAGGCTATAATCACAGCCCGATGAATCAACTTATTTTCAATTTTAAAAAACCAGTGACTCGCAAGAATCATTCTGATTGGAGTTATAAACAGCAGGCAATAAAACAAATTTCAACAATATTTGTATCACTTTCCGTTTGGTCTAAGCTCAGGCAATTTACCTGGATACCAATTCCACCTTCACATACTAAATCTCATCCTGACTATGACAATCGATTGTTACAACTATTGCATGAAATGCAACTTTCAGACTCATTTGATATGCGAGATATGCTCAGCATAAAGAATGATAGAGAAGCGGCTCATTTGACATTAAATAGACCTTCAATCGAAGAACATTTAGCTAATCTTACACTAGACCCATCTCAATTCAATCCTACCCCACAATCATTAATTATTTTTGATGATGTAATAGCCAGCGGCGCAGGATTCAAAGCCGCTCAAAATTTATTACAAAAACAATTTCCAAATACAAACATTGTAGGAATATTTATTGCGAGAAATATTCCTAGCTAGACTCATCATATGTTTTAGAGCTAAGAGCACTAGAGTGTGTTACCCATTTATAAAACATTTCACCTCTTTTCGTGCAGTTAATATACTCATATCGTGATACACCCCATTCAAACTCTTTACTGCGATCTATACTTAACCTAACCGCAGTGGCAGGAGAGCAACGATGAAAGTCGAGCAGCGTTATTTTAATTCGGATATTGATGTCACGATTAATCTTAGCGATTTGATTGAAAATAGTAATAAGCTATTGTACGTGACCTTGGTTTATAATTTTAAGCCGCAACAAAAGCGCTACCGGTTAAGCCAAGCGGTGGATGTGGTGTATAGTGAAAGGAATGTGCGACCTCACCCGGTGCAATCAATCGAAATCGATCCACAGGAATTTTTCGGCGATTTTGCGTCTCGCCAACATGATGCCTTAGGTATTGTTAAAAAAGTATTACCGGACATCAAATTGAAAAAGCATTTTTTTAATTGGCTACATTAGCGTGTATAGAAAATGGCTCACTAAGACAACGCCTGAAGCTGTTTTTTAGTTACCTCCTTGCGCATGCATTCATTACAGAAAAATCCAATAAAGTAAAATACCGCGGGTTTTGCCCCACGGTATTTTATTCCAGGACAATTAAGCTCATGGATAGAAACTTTAAAAAGTAATGTGTTCACCAATCCGTTGTGCAAGTTTCTCACTAATACCATGAACTTTCGCTAAATCTTCAAGCGATTTAAAATTGCCATTGGCTTTGCGATATTCCACAATCGCCAACGCTTTTTTAGGCCCTAATCCTTTTATTTTTTGGATTTGCTCGGCATCGCTGGTATTAATATTCACTTTTTCAAGGTCTGCAGATTTTTCCTTGTCCTTTTTTACCACCACTTTTTCTTGAGGTGCTTGCGGTGAATGATGCGAATTGGCAGCATTAGCAATGGTATGCGTGCTTAATCCCATGAGTGCTGCACTGAATAATAACGTTCTAAATAACGACATAATAGTTCTCCTTTGAGAGGTAAACCTGTCACGTGACAGTGCTTCACAGTATAAAAAAATGAGCTTAATAAAAAATCAGGAAAATTCTGTATATCTCAAGCTGAAAATGGAATATATCGAATAGGTTTAATTTCTGCAAAGCTGCAAATTAATTTCTTCAATGCGTTGATTGGGATCGGGAGCTTGCGTAATGGCGCGTCCTATGACTAAATAATCACTGCCAGCGTGTAAGGCTTGCAGTGGCGTCATTACGCGTTTTTGATCGTGATGTTGATCATCAAGACGAATTCCCGGCGTCACACATAAAAAGGGTTTGGGACAATGTTGATGAATTAAACTTGCTTCATAACCTGAACAAACCACACCATTTAATCCACAGTCATACGCTAATTGCGCTAAATTAAAAACTTGCTGCGCTAGATCTGCAGTAATTCCGATTGCTGCTAAACCCGCTTGATCAAAACTCGTTAATACAGTAACGCCAATTAATAATGGTTTGTGGTGAAAACGATCTAACGCTTCCACCGCTGCGATTAACATTTCTCGCCCGCCACTACTATGAACATTACACATCCACACGCCCAACTGTGCTGCCGCGCGAACACTACCGGCCACGGTATTAGGGATATCATGAAATTTTAAATCGAGAAAAATTTCAAACCCTTGTTGTTGCAACTTCTCAATTAACTTTGGGCCAGATTGAGTAAATAAAATCGAGCCAATTTTTAATCGACATGAGCTTGGATTAATTTTTTTTACAAAATCGAACGTTTCTCTAGCCGAATTAAAATCACAACTAATAATTAATTGAGAGTGCTTCATCGATGAATTAATCCCCTTCTAACCCGTGAATGGGTTTTACCGTATTCCAATTTTTACACGTAGGACATTGCCATTGTAATGTTTTACCGGCAAATCCACATTGCCGACAACGATAAATGGGTTTATTTTCCAAAAGTAAACGCGTGACATCGCGCAAAATGGTAAGGTTATCTCGCATTCGTCCATCGGCATTTTTTAACTGAATTTCAATTAAATGTTTTAAACCGCGCACGGATGGCCTGCGTTGTAATTGCTCTGCCAAAAATTCACTCGCTGCTTTTTCGCCTTGAGTTTTTAACAAGCGTTCCGTGAAAATTAATACCACGGAAATACGCGGATGTTCATCTAAGCATTGGCGCAAAAAATCGATCATCTCAGATTCATCTTGTAATTGTTCATAACAATGCACCAAGGGTAAAATAGCTTCCGATAAAAATTCAGAATCTTGATTTTTTACGCGCTTATAGCAACGAATGGCTGCTTTATATTTTCCTTGCGTGAGTTCCATATGCGCTTGTAGTAAACTCGCTCGCACATTATTGCGATCGACAGCAAGTGCGCGCTTTAAGGAACGTTGCGCCGAATCAGTGTTATTTTTGGCAAGTGCACGTTCAGCCATTTCACAATAATAATGTGCGATCACCGGCTGCATATCTTGGCTACCATTTTTTTCTAATTGTTGCGCAACACTAATGGCTTGTTCCCAATCTTTTTCTTGCTGATAAATATGCAGCAAATGCTGCAAACTAGGCGTAGTGTGTTCCCCCATATCTAATACTTCTAAAAATAAACGTTCCGCGCGATCAAACACTCCTGCCCGCAAATAATCTTGCCCCAGTTCTAACAGTGCCTGAATACGATGTTCTTTTTGTAAGTGCGGTCTAGCAATTAAATTTTGATGGATGCGGATCGCGCGCTCAACTTCGCCGCGCCGACGAAATAAATTTCCTAAAGCTAAATGCGTTTCGACCGTGTCACTATCAACTTCAATCATTTTAATAAAAATATCAACGGCTTTATCGGGCTCTTCGTTTAATAAATAATTCAATCCCACAAAATAATCACGATGTGAAATACCTTGTGGTTTATGACTGTTTTTATGGGTGGGTGTGCGCTTGGCAAAATACCAACCCGAAGCTGCAGCAACAGGTAGTAATAATAAGAATAAACTATTCATTCTTAATGTTTATCCTGGATGGGGATCGATCGCAAATTCGCCACTTCTTGTTCCGCCGTTTTAATGCGTTGGCGGAGACGAAAATTTTCTGTTTTTAAGCGCAATAAGGGAAAAAGGCTAATCATAATACCTAAAAATGCACCGCCTCCTAAGGCGAATGCCAGCAGCAGTGCTAGCGGTAATTCTTTATTACCAATGTAATAATGGACCATCACCGGAGAGGCATTTAAACATGCAAAGGTTACACCGAGGATGAGTAAAATAAATAAAATGCTGTATCGAATAATTCGCATGTTAATTTCCCTGTCCATGAATGGCTGGATTCTAACATATTCTTAAGAGGCTATTCAAAGTCTTGCCTGAAATTAAAAACCTTTGAACAAATTTATTGTTCGCACATGATATTAATAATGCGCGGATCAAGGCAGTTTTTCATAAAACTGACCATCGGTTGCATATGATTACTGGGATAAAAAGCTAGCATTAATTGGTTAAATTCTTGTTGCTTACTGGCGGGGAGATTAATCACGGGATAGCCTGCTTGCAGTAGCAAGCCATTCATCATAAATCGTCCCATTCGTTTATTAACATCATAAAAAAATTGCAAGCGTGCCATTTGCAAAAATAACGTAATTGCGCGATCGTAAATATCCGTTATCTGTGTCACTTCTACGATGAGATTATTCCAGCACTTATCGAGTTCATTGGGTGCGGGTGGTAGGTAATCCGTACCAGCAATGGTGACGTTGCCGGTGCGAAAACTTCCCCACGTTAAAGATTCATTGGCACCTGCAATGTTGTGAAGTTCACAGACGATGTGTTTAGATAATTCAAATTGATGGTGTTTAATGAGTTGAAACAAGTGTTTCCAGGCACTGGCTTGATTTAAGGTAACGCGTTCATCACTCAGCTTATGACCACCCACCGTAATCCCGTCTAATAAAGTTTGGACTTCAGGTAAGGTATAGTGAATACCTTCTAAATTCACAGCATCACAGACTAATTCGCTAAGTTGACGTTGCGCTAAGAATAGCGCTTTCGTTGGATTAGGAATGATATCGTGGATAGTATTCATTGAATGATTATAACCTGGATTTTCAGGATAAAAATAGTTAAGGGGCGCCGACGATTCTACTCTGCTGATCGTATCTCGTTGGTTTTTTGTGCTTCATTCTAGTGCTCAAAAATCAACAAGCCATGTGTCAGCATAGTGAATTGTCGACACGCCCTAATGGATTAACAAGATTATTTCTCTTGATTATCCATTTGCTCTTTCAATAAATCACCTAAGGTCGCACTCGGAGCGGAATCGGAACTGCGCGTATATTGTTTTAACGCCGCCGCTTCTTCTTGAGTGTCTTTGGCTTTAATCGAAAGAGTAATACTACGAGTTTTGCGATCGATGTTGGTGATTTTTGCTTCGACTTCATCTCCAACATTTAACACGCTACGCGCATCACTGACTTTTTCGCGACTGATTTCTGTGGCTTTTAGCGTGCCCACAACATTTTCAGCCAATTCGATGGTGGCGCCTTTGGCATCCACTTCAGTTACTTTTCCTTTTACAAAGCGGCCTTTAGGATTCGCTTCTGCAAAGGTGGTAAACGGATCATCGGCTAGTTGTTTAATGCCTAAAGAAATACGTTCACGTTCAGCATCAATTGCCAAAATGACCGTTTCCACTTCATCGCCTTTCTTGTAATGGCGCACGGCTTCTTCGCCAGTCACATCCCAAGAAATATCCGATAAATGAATCAAACCATCGATACCACCTTCAAGCCCAATGAAAATACCAAAATCGGTAATCGATTTAATTTTACCGCTGCATTTTTCACCTTTAGTGTGGTTATCAGCAAAGACTTTCCAAGGATTTTCTTTGCATTGCTTGATACCCAAGGAGATACGACGACGTTCTTCATCGATATCTAATACCATCACTTCTACGACATCGCCAAGTTGTACGACTTTGCTTGGATGAATATTTTTATTAGTCCAATCCATTTCAGAGACGTGAACTAATCCTTCCACACCCGTTTCAATTTCCACAAAGCAACCATAGTCGGTTAAGTTGGTGACTTTACCAGAGAGACGAGCGCCTTCTGGATAACGACGGATTAAATCCGACCAAGGATCATCACCTAATTGTTTCATGCCTAAAGAAACACGGTTTTTATCGCGATCAAATTTCAGAATTTTAACGCGAACTTCTTCACCCACATTAACTAATTCGCTGGGGTGTTTGATGCGCTTCCAGGACATATCGGTAATATGTAATAAGCCATCGATGCCGCCTAAGTCAACGAATGCACCATAATCGGTGAGATTTTTAATGATACCCACCACTTCTTGACCTTCGCTGAGTTTTTCTAACATCGCAAAACGTTCAGCACTATTTTCTTCTTCCACCACAGAGCGACGTGAAACGACAACATTATTGCGTTTTTTATCGATTTTGATGACTTTAAATTCGAGTTCTTTGCCTTCAAGATAAGAAGGATCGCGCACGGGGCGCACATCGACTAAAGAGCCTGGTAAGAAAGCACGAATACCGTTTAACTCAACCGTGAATCCGCCCTTCACTTTACCGCTGATAATACCTAATACGGTTTGTTTGCTTTCATGACATTTCGCTAATTCAGTCCACGCT
Source organism: Legionellales bacterium (assembly GCA_026125385.1). Taxonomy (NCBI): domain Bacteria; kingdom Pseudomonadati; phylum Pseudomonadota; class Gammaproteobacteria; order Legionellales; species Legionellales bacterium. Next base: position 31,455 of record JAHCLG010000005.1, on the reverse strand, counting down.
TCGGCGCGTCTGGCACGTTCGCGAGATAAAATGGTTTCGCCATAGCCATCTTCAAAAGATTCAATGGCAACATCGACTTGATCACCAAGGATAACTTCAAGCTCGCCATTGTCTTTTTTAAATTGTTGGATGGGAATAATACTTTCTGATTTTAAACCAGCAGCAACGGTAACACTGTCATGATCGATATTAACCACTGTGGCTTTGACAATACTGCCAATTTTCATATCGACATTTTTAAAACTTTCTTCAAGCAGTTGCGCGAAATTTTCGCTCATATGAATAATCCTGAAATACACCGTGTTTGGCAACACGGATTGTTAATGTTAGACCTTCGCAACATAAATAATGGGAGATTTATGCGCGCCCTTGTTCATTTTGGGATGCTGTTAAGATTTTATCGGTTTCTGAAAGGACGATATTAAAGACTTCTTTAATATCAAGATCACTGGTATCGATAAGGATTGCATCTTCAGCAGGCCGAAGTGGGGCAACACTGCGATTTCGATCTCTTTCATCACGCTCTTTGATAGCAGCCAAAAGACTGCCGAGTTTAACACTTACTTTTTTAGCTTTCAACTGTTTATAACGACGCAGTGCGCGCACATCAGCAGAAGCATCGAGATAAAATTTAAGGGTGGCATCGGGAAAAATAACGGTACCCATATCACGACCATCGGTGACTAAACCAGGAAGTTGCCGAAAATGTCGTTGTCGAAGGGTGAGTGCTTCGCGTACTAAAGGCAATGCCGCGACTTTTGACGCCAGTACACTGATGTCTTGATGGCGCAACGCTAAAGAAACATCTTGTCCTGCTAAAAAAATTGTGTCGCCAGAGAAACGAATATCGAGGTGTTGGGCTAATGTTGCTAACGCCTGTTCATCGTCGAAAGCGATCGACTGTTGTTTAGCCGCCAAGCCCACGGCGCGATAGAGCACGCCACTGTCTAGCCTATGCCAACCTAAATGTTCTGCAAGCATTTGCCCGATGGTACCTTTGCCCGTGCCACTGGGGCCATCAATGGTAATTACTGGAATTGAAAAACCCATGGATGATTATCCTATTGTATTGGCAAATTCACGCATAAATTCTGCAAGGATTTGCACGGTTTCTAAAGGGACTGCATTATATAGACTAGCGCGAATTCCGCCAGAGACGGCATGACCTTTGAGAAAAAATAAATCACGGGCTTCCGCTTGTTGCAAAAATTGATGTTCTAATTCTGCATTGGCGAGACGAAACACCACATTGGATCGCGAGCGACACTGTTTTTGAATAGGATTGGTGTAGCAATCGTATTCATCGATGATTTGATAAAGTAAATCGGATTTTTGTTGATTTATTTTCGCGATAGCTTCAAGACCGCCCTGCTCTTTTAACCAATTTAAAACTAAACTGGTGACATACCATGAAAAAGTAGGCGGAGTAATGAGTAACGACGATTTTTCAGCTTCTAAGGCATAATCGAATACACTCGGCGTGTGCGGTAATTTTTGACGTTGTAATAAATCATTGCGAATAATAACTAAGGTTAATCCGGCAATGCCTGCATTTTTTTGTGCGCCCGCAAAAATAACACCAAAGCGTGACACCTCAATTGGGCGTGCTAAAATATTGGATGTCATATCACAGACTAAAGGGATGTCTCCGACGTCGGGAATATCGTAAAACTCCACTCCTTCAATCGTTTCATTGGCGGTGTAATAGCAGTAGGCGGCATTAGGATTTAATTGCCATGTGTCGCGTGCTGGAATATACGAATAATGATCCTGTTTACTGCTAGCGACAATATTAACATTGGCATAGCGTTTAGCTTCTGCAATCGCCGTTTGCGACCAAAAACCCGTTTCAATAAAATCGATACACGGGTAATTTGCGGATAAATTCATCGGTAACATGGCAAATTGCACGCGCGCACCACCGGGTAAAAATAATACTGAATAATCTTTGGGGATATGCATTAATTCGCGTAAATCCCGTTCAGATTGATCGACGATTTCACGAAACATCGGTGTACGATGCCCCATTTCCATCACTGAATAACCACGCCCTTGCCAATCCAACAATTCCGCCTGCATTTTTTCTAACACGCTCAACGGTAACGCCGCCGGACCTGCACTAAAATTATGAACTCGATGCATGGCATTTACTCCGTTTCATTGTCTTGGTGGTCTACTGCAGTTTCATCGGGATTATCCGGCATGTCTTCAACTAATTTTACTTCGACTAAGGTTTCGCTTTCTTGTAAATTGACCAAGCGCACGCCTTGCGTATTGCGACCCACTTGTGAAATTTCATCCACACGTGTGCGAACCATAGTACCGTGATCGGAGATTAATAAGACCTCCATGCCAGGAAATACTTGGATAGCACTCACGACTTCGCCATTACGTTCACTGGTTTGAATGGAAATAACCCCTTGTCCACCACGACCAGAAATACGATATTCATCAAGCACTGTGCGTTTACCATAACCGCGCTGGGTAGCTGTTAAAATAGAACCACCCTCTTTCGTTACAATTAAACTAATGACACGTTGCGAAGGCGATAATTTCATGCCACGCACACCATGAGCGGTGCGTCCCATGGCGCGCACCGTATCTTCGTTAAAACGCACGGCTTTACCGGCATTACTGAATAACATAATTTCCGATTGGCCATCGGTAAAATCAACACCCACTAATTCTTCGCCTTCGTGTAAATCGATGGCAATTAATCCACTCGGACGCGGACGGGAAAATTCACTTAACGCCACTTTTTTGATGGTGCCTTGTGAGGTAGCCATGACCACAAATTTTCCTTCCTCTGCATGATTTAAAGCCAGCATGGCGCTGATGCGTTCATTCGCTTGCAAGGGAATTAAATTGACTATCGGTTTACCGCGGGCGTTGCGATCGGCTTGGGGAATTTGATACACTTTGAGCCAATATAATTTACCCAAACTTGAAAAACATAAAATCGTATCGTGCGTACTGGCAATTAGCATGTTTTGCACGAAATCTTCATCTTTGACTTTGGCCGCAATTTTTCCTTTGCCTCCGCGTTTTTGCGCTGAATAGACATCGAGGGGCGTGATTTTAGCGTAGCCTAAATGCGACAGCGTGACAACCATTTGCTCATCGTTAATTAAATCTTCAGTCGTTAAATCTTGATGACCACCCATGATTTCAGTGCGACGTTCATCGGCGAATTCATTTTTAATATCGAGTAATTCTTGTTTAATCACCGCCATTAATTTATCGGGATTGGCTAAGATGGTTAATAATTCCATGATGGTATCTAAAATCGTTTTATATTCTTCAATAATTTTATCTTGTTCGAGTCCAGTTAAGCGATGTAAGCGTAAATCTAAAATCGCTTGTGCTTGATCGGGTGATAAGTGGTAAAGATTATTGTGTAAACCATAGTGAGGATCGAGGTGTTCGAGGCGACAGGCATCGCTTGAAGCGCGTGCTAACATTTCGGCAACCATTCCCGCCGCCCAAGCTTGATTAATTAATTTTGCTTTCGCTTCTTGCGGATTGGCCGATTGTTTTATGAGCTGGATAATTTCATCGATATTGACTAAGGCAATGCCTAAGCCTTCTAGAATGTGAGCGCGCTCACGGGCTTTGCGTAAATCAAAAATAGTCCGACGCGTGACGACTTCGCGACGGTGTGAAATAAAAGCCTCAAGAATGTGTTTGAGGTTCATGGTTTTGGGTTGTCCATTATCCAACGCGACCATGTTAATTCCAAAGACATTTTGTAATTGAGTTTGTGAATAAAGATTATTTAATATGACTTCGGCATTTTCACCTCGACGAATTTCAATCACGATACGCATGCCTTCGCGATCGGATTCATCGCGCAAGCCTGAAATACCTTCAATGCGTTTTTCTTTGACGAGTTCGGCAATTTTTTCGATCAAACGGGCTTTATTCACTTGATAAGGTAATTCAGTGACAATGATCGCTTGACGATGATTATCGTGCGTTTCTATTTCCGCACGCGCACGCACATAAATACGCCCACGTCCGGTGCGATAGGCTTCGACAATTCCTGCACGACCATTAATGATGCCTGCGGTGGGAAAATCGGGGCCTGGGATGTATTCTAATAATGCTTGGATATCTAAATCGGGTTTTTCGATTAAAGCGACGCACGCATTAATGACTTCACCTAAATTATGTGGCGGCACGTTGGTAGCCATGCCGACGGCAATACCGGATGAACCATTGACGAGTAAATTAGGAATACGCGTGGGAAAAACAATCGGTGCAAATTCACTACCGTCGTAATTGGGCTGAAAGTCGACCGTTTCTTTTTCGAGATCGGACAATAAACTGTGAGCTAACCGTGACATGCGCACTTCAGTGTAACGCATCGCGGCCGGAGAATCGCCATCGACCGAACCAAAGTTACCTTGCCCATCAACTAATAAATAACGCATGGTAAAGGGTTGCGCCATGCGCACAATGGTATCGTAAACCGCGGTATCGCTGTGAGGATGATATTTACCAATCACTTCACCGACGACGCGCGCCGATTTTTTATGCGGTTTATTCCAATCGTTATTGAGTTCACTCATCGCAAACAATACGCGACGGTGCACCGGTTTTAAGCCATCACGCACATCGGGTAAGGCACGACCAATAATAACACTCATCGCATAATCTAAATAAGATTGTTTTAATTCCTGTTCGATATTAATTTGCTTGATATCAATCGCCATAAATGTCCTTAATCACCGTCACTAAAATCGCGCAATTTTAGCATAACTGCAAAGGAAAGACCGCAACTTTTCGTAAACCCAAAATACAACAATCGCCTTCACTTTTTGCTTAAGATATGTTATCTGTGCTGTATTCATTGTCATAGGAATATCGGCATGCCCATACGTCGTATCGTACTTATTGGATTATTAGCAATTAGCCTGAAAGTCTTCGCGACTCCTTATCAGATAGGTCAAAACGTAGAAGTGCAATGGCGAGGCTATTGGTATCCTGGCGTCATTATTGGCAAAAATTCGCATCAGCAATGGCATGTGCGATTACCTCAATTTTCTGAAGAATGGGATCAATGGGTAGGAAACGATCGCTTGCGGTTACCTAGTGCACAGCAAGAAGTGGTATCAACTCCTGCGAAAACGTCTCAGCCTAATTTTGCTGTGGGGGATATCATCAAAGTGCAATGGCGCAATCAATGGTATCGTGCCAAAATCATAGATAAAAAGGCCAATGAATGGAAAGTTCATTACTTAGGATTTAGCCGTCATCATGATGAATGGATTAAAATCAATCGCATTTTAGTAACGCCTTCTCAAAAGATAGCAGAACCCAGCATTACTCATCCGCAACCGCTTCAACTCGCCATTGGCCAAACGGTGTTAGCGAAATGGCATAATCAATGGTATTTAGCCTCTATTAAAGCCATCGATCAACAGCGTTTTCGTGTTCACTATGTTGGATACGAATCGTACTGGGATGAATGGTTGGAGGCCAAACACATTCAACCGTTAGTGAGCGATACCACAACTCCTGCTGATGAAATTCAACAGGCGGAATATTCAGCGTTATTTCGTGCCACAAAAAATAATCAAGCTCAGTTGGTAAAAGAATTATTGGCTCAAGGAATTTCAGTCAACAGTGAAAATAAACAAGGAGAAACGGCCTTATTTGTCGCCGTTAAATATCAACTACCCGAAATGGTAAACCTTTTACTAGCTCACCAAGCCGATATTAATCACCTCGATAAGCACGGACAAAGTGTCTTATTATGGGCGGCACAACACCATGATTGGAACCTGGTGCGAGAATTACTCGAACAAGGCGCTTCACCCAATCGCGCGCGCGGTACTTTATTTTATTTAATTCAACGTAATAAAACTGATTTAGTAAAACTCATGATTGAAAAAGGCGTCGATGTTAATCGTGAAATAATCCCTGGACTTACCGCGTTACAATTAGCTCAAAATTTTCATCATGACGAAATCATTCGTTTATTATATTCAGTCGGAGCAAAAAATTAATGATCAATGTCGATCCTCAAGAAATTAAAAAATTTAATGAACTTTCTTATGATTGGTGGGATGAAAAAGGCAGCTTTAAAACCCTCCACGCGATCAATCCTTTGCGCCTGAAATTTATCGAAAAACAGCTGACTTTACAAAATAAAAACATTTTAGATGTTGGATGTGGCGGTGGCATTTTAACCGAGGGTTTAGCAAAAGCAGGAAATAATCAGGTAACAGGAATTGATATGGCAGAGCAAGCCATTGCCATTGCCAAACTTCATGCCGAAGAACAACAATTAAATATTCAGTATCGTGTTGCCAATATTGAAGAATATGCTCAGACACATCCTCGCGCTTTTGATTTAGTCACCTGCATGGAATTATTGGAGCACGTTCCCAATCCTTTAGCGATTATCAAGGCGTGTCAAATTATGCTTAAACCTCAAGGTGCCGCATTTTTTTCGACGATTAATCGTAATCTAAGCGCTTATTTACAAGCCATTGTGGGTGCAGAATATTTGTTAAAATTATTGCCTCGTGGCACCCATAGTTATGAACGTTTTATTAAACCTTCTGAATTAAGTCAGTGGTGTCGACAAGTGGGGCTTAGTCTACAAGAGTTGCAAGGAATTCGTTATAATCCTTTTACTTCACAATTCAGTTTAGATCAAAATTGTCAGGTTAATTATTTAGCCTATTGTCGACTTGAACCACCTGCATAAAATCGACAAGGAATACGTGTATGTTAATTTTAATAAGGAAATTGTTTTTTAGTCTGTTATTTTTAAGCACGCTTTGCTTTGCTAATCTCCCTATTCATACTATTACTATTGGTACGGGAAAGAAACAGGGCTTATATTATCCGCTGGGACAAGCCCTTTGTAATGTCATTAATCAGCATCAAAAAACGATTCATTGTGGGGTTATTGCAAGCCATGGATCCTTAGAAAATTTATTAGCCTTAGAACAGGGAAAAATTCAATTTGCCATTATACAATCGGACTGGCAATTTCATGCCTATCAAGGTAATCCCACTTATTTACAGGATAGCAAACTCAAGTATAAAAATTTGCGCTCATTGTTTTCACTCTATAACGAGCCGTTAACCATCATTGTGCGCAACGATTCAGCAATACGTTCTTACGAAGAGTTAAAAAATAAAATCATTGATATTGGCCAAGAAGGTTCTGGCAGTTATGCCACCGTTAAAACCTTATTGCATTTACTGGGCTGGCAAGAAAATGATTTTCATATCGTGAATAATATCCCCACTGAAAACGAAAAAGCCGCGCTATGCCAGGGAAAAATTGATGCCTTGATTGAGGTGGTGGGACATCCGAATCAACATTTATACGATATTTCGCAAACTTGTCCGATTCGCTTAATTACTATTCCCACCGCTAAAATTCATCAGGTTACCGCGCAATTTCCTTTTTATACTACTATGACTATTAGACCACACTTATATCGGGGTAATTCTAGCGCAGTCACCACCTTTGGTGTGCAAGCCACTCTTATCACGACCACCAATACCCCGGATTGGATAGTTTATGAGGTCACCAAAATGCTATTTACCCATTTTTCCCCGCTAAAATATGCAGATCCTCTCATCCATAATTTACAACCTGCGCTGACGCTCACCGGCAATGCGGCACCCTTTGCCCATGCGGCTTTACGTTATTATCAAGAGCGAGGTTGGAAATTAGGTTTTTAAATTCACCATCGTTATTTGCCACTGTACTTTATTCGTGTAAAATAAGTTATTAATTTTGCATAATATTTGCACTTAAATCTAGGTTCTATACCCAAAACAATGTTGAGAGCGACGCCAATACGCTTCAATTTTAATGCCTAAGTATTAACAGAGATTTAATCGGCTTAAAGATACAGGGAACAGGGAAATAATGTTAAGCACCGTTAATATAGCAACTGAAATGGATCGCATTCTAATTATTGAAGATAATGAAATCGATTTTTTTCTCCTCAAGCAAGTTTTTCAGCGTCATCAATTTAATCTTCAACTCATTCACCATGTCAATGGCAAAGATGCTCTCGATTTTTTAAATGATCATAAAAAATTTGATTATAAGCAATTGCCAGTCAGTGTGATTTTATTAGACTTAAACTTACCCGGCTTAGATGGCAGAGATTTATTGCGCTATTTAAAAAGCGATTGTATTTTGAAATTAATTCCCATCATTATTTTTTCAACCTCAAACAGCCACAACGATGTGAGTTACTGTTACGCCAATGGAGCGAATTCTTATATTCAAAAACCCGTAGAATTTCATGAAATCGATCGTACTATCACTGATCTCGTTCATTATTGGCTAGGCACAAACTTACTACCAGGTTAGATGAAAAAAGTTTCGTAAGATAAGGGGAAGCGATATGGTAATTGAACATCATCACTCATCTGCAGATGACTACATTATTGAAAAGCGTTTTATTACAATGGCAAACTCAGCGCCAGTCATGCTGTGGATGTCTGATGTTAATTCTGAGTGCTATTTTTTTAATGATGTCTGGTTAAGTTTTACCGGTAAAACATTAGAGCAAGAAATTGGTGTCGGTTGGACGGAAGGTGTTCACCCGGAAGATTTGCAAAATATGATCGATGTCTATTTAACGGCATTTAATCGTCGCGAACCCTTTCGCATGGAATATCGTTTACGCAGTAAAAATGGGCATTATCACTGGCTGCTCGATCAAGGCACTCCTTATTTTGACCAAGAAAATAAATTTTGTGGTTACATTGGCTCCTGCGTTGATATTAGCGATATTAAACAATACGAACAGCAACAACAAACTTTAATCAATCGCTTGCTGAATACCAATGCCGAGCTTGAAAATTTTGCTCATATTGTTTCTCATGATTTACAAGAACCGGTAAGAAACATTGTCGGCTTGCTCGATTTACTCACCCGTAAAATTGAAAATAATTTAGATGATGATGCAAAAGAATTAGTGAGAATGATCGACTTTAGCGGTAAAAAAATGAAACAACTCATCGAAGGCTTGCTGTCTTATTGCCGGATTAAAAACGAATCTCTCACTTTATCGCCCGTTGATATGAGCGAAGTGATAACAACTGTTTTAGTGAATTTACACAGTAGTATTACGGAAAATACAGCCACCATCACTTACGGAGAACCTTGGCCTTTAGTTATGGGAAATAAAATTCAAATCATTCAACTTTTGCAAAACTTAATCAGTAATGCCATAAAATATCGCAGTGATCTTGCACCTAAAATTCACCTGGATTGGCAAGCGAAAGAAAATTTTTGGCAATTCAATGTTAGTGATAATGGTATTGGCTTTGATAATCGTTTTTCTGAAAAAATATTTGATATTTTTAAACGCTTACATACCGATAAAAAATATACCGGCTCGGGCATTGGTTTAAGTATTTGCAAAAAGGTTGTAGAAATTCATGGGGGAACGATTTCTGCCAAAGCCATTCCCAATCAAGGTGCTATTTTTACGTTTACCTTACCTGCCGCCTAATCAATAGGAGAGTTGCCGTGGCTAGCGCAGAAGAGATTGCAGATTTATGCAGTAAATTGGATTGGGATGTCACGTATATCGATGAAACTCAGCTTTATCCTGCTGAAATCAGTGGCACTCCGTGGCTTTCGCATGCGGCTTGGTCGAGCTGGCAAGAACCGTATAAAACCACCTATCAACAGTATGTAATTTTACAAGAGGATAAAGAACGTAGCGTCAAAGCAGTCAGTGAATTATTTGGACGCCTTCAGGATATCGAACAATTACCTCCATCATGGTTAAGCACACTCAAATTGCATTCGGCAATTTTTCCTTTAGCAGAATTTATGGCGGTCGTGGGAAATTTACGCGCTATGCGTTTTGGTCGTGATAGCGCGTGGCGCAATATGGCGTGCTTTGGTGCACTCGATGAATTACGTCATACCCAAATCCCGCTACGCTTAATGCATTCCTTATTACGATTTGATCCCGCTTTTAATTGGACGCACCAGTTTTATCATACCAATAACTGGATTGCCATCGCTGCCAGACATTTTGCCGAAGAATTATTATTAACCGCCAATCCAATTGAATTTGCCTTAGCCACGAATTTTGTGTTTGAAACCGGATTTACCAATTTACAATTTATTGCTTTATCAGCACTTGCTCATGGTACTCATGATAAATTATTTGAAAAAATGCTCAGCAGTATTCAAACCGATGAAGCTCGTCATGCTCAAATTGGTCCTGCGGTATTAACAATTATTGCTCAACACGATCGCGATTACGCGCAATATTTATTAGATAAATGGTTTTGGCGTAGCTGGTTATTATTTTCGATTATGACGGGATTTGCCATGGATTATTTTACTCCTTGTCACGCTCGTCAATCGTCATTTAAAGAATTTATGCAGGAATGGGTTATCGATCACTATGTGCGCTCATTACAAGAATACGGCATGCAAAAACCATTTTATTGGGATTTATTTTTAGAAAATATTGAATATTATCATCATATGGTTTATGCCAGTGCTTATACGTATCGCGCGACGACTTGGTTTGATTTTGTTATGCCAAATCCACAAGAGCGCGAATGGTTAAACGAAAAATATCCAACATCGTGGCCTCATATTGCTCCTATTTGGCAACATCTGGATAAACGTTGGGAAGCGTCACCACCCGAAGTGATGTGGTATACGCATGGCGCTACCCCGATTGGGTTTTGCCAATTGTGTCAATTAGTATTGTGCAATGGCACGCCCCTGCATAATCATGCGCGAATAAAAATTCATCAAAATAAAAAATATATTTTTTGCTCTGAACCGTGTGAATGGATTTTTACTCAAGAGCAGGAAAAATATTCTCAGCATCAAGATGTAGTTTCGCGCATTCTCGGAGGTCTAGCGCCTGGTAACGTATTTGAATTAGCCAAACATTATTTTAATTTAGACGCGACTATCTGGGGAAAAGATATAATGCGAGGGAATTATTCATGGTTAAGGAGAAATCAGCATGACACAAAAAAATGATCATGAATCTCAACTCATTCCTTTATACGGTTTCTTACAAGGAGATAGTTTAGGCCTATTAATTTTAGCCAATTCACTCGATACTGTACTCACCGCAGCACAAAAATTACAGCAAGCGGCTGCTGTCCGCGTGCCAAGCGGCAGCATTAGCAAAGTTATTCATCAAGGGCGTGAATTAGAACTTAATAAAAATATTTTGGCTGCTGGAATAAAACCCTTAGATCGAATTGATGTTGTGCAAATCGTAAATTCAGTGGATTTAAAAGGTTAATACAGTATGTTAATCAAATTATTTCCGCTTTCAGAATTGTGGCAAGGTGAAATGCGATCATTTAAAATCCATGACACCAACATTGTAATTATCGCCGCGAATAATCATTATTACGCTTATGAAGATCGTTGTTTACATTTAGGTGTGCCATTAAGTGCAGGTCATCTAGAAAATACCGTATTAACTTGTAGTGCACATCATTGGCAATATGATGTGACCAATGGCTGTGGCATTAATCCTCCTTGTATACAATTACGCTCATTTCCGCTGCAAGTGATTGATGATAATTTATGGCTAGAATGGAGTGAATAATATGTCGACTGATAATACTAATAACTGGGATCTGAGTGATGGAGTTGGTCCAGTCCTACTGCCCAACACCACCTCGGCAGCAATTATTCAAGCCATTCGCGAATTAAATTATCCTGTTGTGGTTGAAGATAAATTAGCGTATTGGCGCGTATTAGTGCCTAAGTATTGTGAAGTTACTCTTGCTTGTATTGAAAAATATTTAAATGATACTTTTTATTTACCTCAAGATTTGGAAAAAAATATGACGGCCTTTCGGGGTAAATTGCAAATTCTTGCTGACAAACTGATTTGGTCTTATCAACCACTTGATCAAGAGAAAAACCGATCATGAAAAAAACTTATTGGCATTTAGAAAAACAACGAAAAATTCCCGATGATTACACCTTAACCAGCGAAAAATTACTTTATCATCCAGAAAAATCGTTTGAAATTAATACGCCATTTAAACAGTGGTATCAACAATATGTATTAGAATCCCCTTTACAAGCAACGGACTGGGAGGAATTTTCAGATCCTGCTAAAACCACTTATAGTAGCTACGTCACCCGTCAAAGCAAACAAGAAGAATTTACTCAAAAATTATTGTTAACCATGCAAGAACCACAGTATCTCAATAATTTATCGCCAGCCTGGATACAGTTTCTTCAAGATTTTTTTGGCACCCTACGCTTTCCCATTCATGGATTGCAAATGCTTGCAAGTTATATTGGCCAACTCGCCCCGAGTGGAAAATTAGCTATTGCTGCATTATTTCAAGCTGCCGATGAAATGCGTCATATTCAAAGTCTTGTCAATAAAATTGTTACCGTAACGGCAAATATTGCTGATTTTAAGCGCGTTTCACGCCATACTTGGCAAACCCATCCAGCATGGCAACCTTTACGTAAAACCCTCGAAACGCAATTAATTTGCTATGATTTTGGCGAAACACTCATTAAAACCAATCTAGTGATTAAGCCTATGTTCGATTATTTTTGTTTTTATCAACTGGTGCCATTAGCACTCGAACAGCAAGATTATTTATTCTCCGAATATCTGTTATCGTTATATAGGGATTGCCAATGGCAATTAAATTATTCACAAGCACTCGTGCAGTTACTCATTCAACTACAGCAAAAAAATCTCATCTCAATAGAACAGTGGGTTAAGCAGTTATACCCCAGCATGTACCAGACGATTGAGCAGTTAAGTGCGGCTTTGCAACCACTATTGCCGACACAAAAAAATAATTCAACCCTCCTTCTTGAAGAATTAGATCGATTTTATCGAGGGTATTTAACTCAGTGTAGTATTAAAATTGCGGCAAAATAATTTTGAAAGTGGTTCCTTGATTAATTTCGCTGTCGATTTTGAGAGAATTCAAATTATTTTTTCATAAAGCAACTCCATGAGCAAATACAAGATGATCAAGATTTGTTTGACTTAGCGAAAATCCCCGCTTAAAATATGCATAACTTTTATATAAAGCCCCTTAAAAAGGGGCTTTAAGCAAATATTATGATATGACTTATAAAGCAAAGGTATACATCGATCAACTAATAGGACGAGGCAGGATTGCCTTTACTATTGGGCAGATGCAAAACGATCTTGGAATAACAAACAAAGCTGCTAGACGGATGTTGGAGCGCCTTTTATATAACAAAGAGATAACAACTCCTGCGAAAGGTTACTATCTAATTTTAACTCCTGAATTTAGAACATTAGGTTGCTTACCGCCCAATTATTTCATTGATGATTTAATGTCGCACTGGCACAAAATCTATTATGTTGGATTACTAAGCGCTGCCATGTTTCATGGTGCCGCTCATCAACAACCTCAAAATGTTCAAGTTGTGTTGCCTGCTACTCGCCCTGATATTATTTGTGGAAAAGTTGCTATTCAATTTATTCAAAATGCAGCTTGCCACAAAACACCTGTAGAATTCTTAAAAACACCCACAGGGACATTGTTGGTTTCGACCATAGAAGCCACCGCAATGGATTTGGTGAGATTTATGCGGCAGAGTGCTGGCATTAATCGGGTTGCCACCGTTCTTCATGAGTTGGGAGAGCAACTAGACAAGAAAAAACTGCTTGAATTGACAACCGTGTTTAAAGAATCTGCATGGGTACAGCGATTGGGTTATTTACTAGAATTATTAGGCCATGAGGATACGGCGCAATCGCTATTAGCATATTTAAAAACCATAAAATCAAGGAGGATACCCTTAGTACCCTATCTAGGGATAAATAATGCTGAAAAATGCAAAAAATGGCAACTTTATATTAACGCCAAGGTGGAGAGCGACTTAGATGATACCGAATAAACATATTATTCATTGGCGACAATATGCGCCTTGGGTTTTCCAATCACAAGTAGAGCAGGATTTAGTATTAAGTCGCGCGCTAGTTTTACTATTTCAACAACCGATTATTCAAGAAACATTAGCATTTCGTGGTGGGACGGCACTGAATAAACTTTATTGTGATTCTTTAGCTAGATATAGCGAAGATATTGATTTGGTACAAATTAGAGATGAGCCAATAGGTGAAGTGATGGGGGCGATTCGTAATGCTATTGATCCGTGGTTAGAGAAAGCATCCTGGAAACAAACAGCAAGATCAGTGAAATTTATTTATCGCTTCAATTCTGAAGACATCCCTCCAATACCGCTTCGCCTCAAAATTGAAATTAATACCGTTGAGTCGTTCACGGTGTTTGGCTTTCAAGAAAAAGACTATCAAGTGGAAAATCCTTGGTTTTCAGGTAAGGCAAGCATAAGAACGTATACGCTAGAAGAATTAATGGGCACAAAACTAAGAGCACTTTATCAGCGAGCTAAAGGGCGAGACTTATATGATCTTTGGATGGCGATTACCAAACTTAACGTGAATTGTCATAGTATTTTAGAAGCATTCACATACTATAATAATCAGCATAAAATTAAAATCAGTCGTGCAGAGTATGAAAAAAATCTATTTGAAAAAAGTCAGTCGAAAGATTTTTTGAGTGATGCAAAGCAAGTGCTACCAGCAACTAGTGCTTGGGAACCAGAGAAAGCGTTTCACGTAATATTTGATAAGCTTATTAATCAACTTCCAGGGGAACCATGGAAAAAATAATCCTCAATACTCCCTAAAATTGCGGCAAAATAATTTTGAAGGTGGTTCCTTGATTAATTTCACTCTCGACCTCAAGCCTACCCTGATGTTTATCAATAATTAATTTACAAATATTAAGCCCCAACCCTAGACCTTTGCGCTTTGCTTCGTTTTCCACTTGATAATAGGCATTAAAAATTTTACTGAGATGCTCTTTGGGTATCCCACAACCAGCATCGCTGATTGCAATGGTCACATAATTATCCGTGGTCGAGGAAACTTTAATATGAATAGTGCTATTTTCTGGAGAAAATTTAATGGCATTATTCAAAATATTAATAATAACTTGCAAAATGCGTTTTTCATCAGCATGGATTGTATGAATGGATTTATTGAATTCTGTACTCATCTGAATGTGCCTGGACTCGGCATTGGTATGAGTTAGCTTGATTGAATGATTGATTAATTCTTCAATGAGAAAATCTGCCTTTTCTAAAATCATTTTGTCTGATTCGAGTAACATTAAATCAGTCAAATCATTAATATACATTTTTAGTTGATCGCAACACTCTAGGACATTTTTTAATATCTCTTTTTGTTCTTTGCTTAATTCACCCATAATCCCATCTAATAAGATATTAATAAATTCATAAAGTGCGGTTAAAGGTGTTTTTAATTCATGCGATAAAACGTGATGTAATTTATGCAAGTCATCATTCATTTTTTGTAAACTGGTATTAGCCAGCGATAAACTAGCATTTTTTTCGCGTAATTGATCTTCAAGATAGCGTTTAATGACACTATTGGTAATAGCACGATGCAAGGCTTCTTGGGTGAGGCGTGATTTAATAATATAATCACTCACTCCTAATTTTAAGGCTTGAGATGCGACATCTTCATTACCTTGACCGGTTAACATAATAATGGGGGGATAAGCGTTAAAATTTTGCTTAATCATGTCAATAAATTCTAAGCCGGTATAGTCAGGTAAATGATAATCAATTAATACACAATCGAACTGTGCAGTGGCTAATAAATTTAACGCCATTTCAGCCGTGTCGGCTGTGGTAATTTCATAATTTTTTTGATGTGGGAAATTATGAATGTGTTCTTTATATATTAGTCTATCGACTTCATTATCGTCGACGATCAGAATTTTCACTACATCTTGCATGATTTGTCCTCATCCTTATGACTATTGAGGTATCAATATAAAATAACTGATCGAACTATAGTCTACTTAGGCTATCTTTTTATCCCTAACAAACGTTCACTGAGTATAGTAAGATAACTTTATCACTAAGCTTGATTATCTACAAATTATTCATTTTCCTACTGTTTTCTCAGGCAACATAAATTTAAGCGTTACCGTGGTTCCTTGGTTGACGGCAGAATCGATACTCATCTCACCATTCAAGCGATCGATATGGGTTTTGACTAAATACAACCCAAGACCACTACCTTCACAGTGATTATGATGAAGCCGCACAAACATATTACCCACAGAAGCAATTTTATCGCTTGGTATACCAAGGCCATTATCTTGCACTTGAATATAAAAGAAATGATTATCATTAAAGGTATTAAGCTTAACAAATTGTTGTGATTTTTCACGATGGCTATATTTAACGGCATTAGAAATTAAATTATTTAATATTTGTTTTAAGCGAGTGTGTTGAACAATGAGCGATCGCGTATGATTAAAATTCGTGATAAATTTGACTTTAGAATCTGCAAGTTGAATATCCAATTCTACTAAACAGGTATCTAAGAATTGCTGAAAATCAAACTCCACCGATTCTTCTTTGATAAAATCTACTTTAGTTAACGAAAAAATATCATCCAATAAACGTTTCAATGTTTTTGCTGAATGATGAATTTTATTAATATTGTTAATAGCACTATCAATTTGTTCATTCTTAATGTCTTCTAACGCAAAATGCGATAAATGTGAGATATTAACTAAAGGTTGTTTTAAATCGTGTGAGGTGCGATACGAAAACTGTTGCAATTCTTCATTTTTTTCAATTAAACGTTTTTTTGCAGCTTCACGTTCTGTTAAATCGATGACACTACTAATAATATAAGTATCTTCACGGGCGAATACCGGTCTTAAACCAATTTCCACAGGAAATTGCTCACCATTTTTCTTTTGGCCGAATAAATCACGCCCCGCTCCCATGGAACGAGGTGTGGGATTTTTAATATAATATTGCACAAACGTGGGATGCATTTCTTTGACTTTATCGGGTACTAACATTTCAATGGGTTTTCCCAATAACTCAGATCGAGGATAGCCAAATAAGCTTTCTGTTTGTTCATTGACTAATACTATCACCCCTTTAGAATTTACCATCAACATGCTATTGGGTGCGGCCTCCACCGCGCTACGAAATTTTTCTTCGGCTTTTACTCGCTCAGTAATATCAATTATCGAAGCCATCACCAATAATTCACCATCATCATCCAGCGGATTTAATCCCACTTCAATTGGAAAGGTATCGCCCGATTTTTTCTTACCATGTAAATCCAAACCGACCCCCATACGTCGAGGAAAAGGATTTTTAAAATATTGGGTTACATAATCAGGGTGAATAGATTTACTGGAATCGGGAATTAATATATCAATTTTAGCATCTAAAAGAACTTCTTTTGAATATTCAAACAAAGCTTCTGCAGCATCATTGGCTAAGCAAATTTTGCGTTCGTTATTCACTAATAATAATGCTACTGGGGATTTAATAAAAATTTTTTCATAAATATTCATTAATGGCCTCATTTAAGGTATTCGCCATTAATGTATTATCGACTTCCTTAATTAAAAATTTTTTTACAAATTGGTAGCCAAGCGCTTTTTTAATATCGCGTGTTTCTTCGGAAGACGTTAACATCATTAAAATCGGGGGCGGAGCAAAGGACGAGTGTTGTAACGCATTTAAGAGTTCAAAACCATCCATCACTGGCATGTTGATGTCTAATAAAACTAAATCGTATTGATTAATTTTGTTGAGAGCTTCTTCACCATGACAAGCAAAGCCAATTTCTTCGAGAGCCGGATTCGATTGCAATAACCGTTGGCAAATATACTGAAAATTTAAGTCATCATCGACTATGAGGAGTCTCATCGACTGTTCCATCCTTAGCTTTTCTATGCAGATTGGGCTAGGTTATTCAATTTCTAGCCCAAAATCAATATATGAACGTGCGGTCAGTAAAATAATTATTATTGGGTAAATGAAGTCACCCCAGAAATACCACCGACACTGCCACCGCTTTGGAATAAGCTGTAACCCGTGGCTTTGAAAATTTCGGGTAAGAAAATTAGTGCCGCAGCAATAAATACTAAAGCAATTGGGGTACCAATCGGAATTTGGGTGGGGTTGTCTTTATGGGCTTTAAATTTTAAAATAGCCCCTACGCCAAATCCCATGCCAGCCACATACGAACCCGCCGTGATTAATCGTGCTAAAGCACCAAAGTTAGACGTTAACGTGTTAGCCATGGCACCCAATGAATTGGGATTTACAGAACTCGCAAAGGCAGGGTCCACCAAGAATAAACCACAAACAATAACATATAAGCCCAGCCAAAATAATGTCAGTTTTTGTTTCATCGATCTTACCTCAATATTAAGCGCCCAAAAGTAAGTACACTTGTCGCATTTTAATCTATTAACCTTAAGAAAATATTAAGCCTTGGCAGTTTTTATTCACTCAAGGCTTTTTCAATCACTTCAAACACATCGGACGATAATTTAGGCAATTTTGCAATGCGTTGCAATTGCGCTTTCATCAGCTCGGAGCGTTTGGCTTCCAAACGTTGGTAGCGCGTTAGCGGTTCCAACATTCTGGCGGTGATTAATGGATTTAAGGGTTCTAATTCAATCATGGCATCGGCTAAGAGTTGATAGCCTCTGCCACTGACATCATGAAAATAATGTAAGTTATGCAAAGAAAAGCTCCCTAACAACGCTTTCACTTTATTGGGATTTTTCAAATTAAATCCAGGATGTTTGAGTAATTTTTCTATATTATCGAGCGTGTCGGGTAACACCGACATGGCTTGTAAAGCAAACCATTTATCCATCACCAGCGGGTTGCTTTGCCATGTTTGATAAAATTCATCGAGTGCTTGTTGACGCTCTGGGCATTGCATATCGTTTAATGCCGTTAAAGCGGCCATAGTATCCGTCATGTTATCGGCCGTTTTAAATTGCTGATAAGCCATCGCCGCAATCTCAGGCGTATCTAAAACGGCTAACAGTTGCAAATAAAAACCATTTAAATCGCGACGTCCCACTTCGCTCATCGTGTAAGAATAAGGCTGCTGAGCACGAGTCGCCTGATACGCTTGCATTAATTGCGAAGATAAAGAGTGTGCAATAGTGGCAAGTAAAAAATGACGCACCTGGCGATGAATATCAGGATGAATTTCGGCAACCATTTCAGCAATGGTAGTTTCACTGGGGAAGCGCAATAAACGCGATTTGAAATAAGGATCAATCTGCTTATCTTCCATGATGGCATGAAAGGCTTGAATAAACTTTTCATCTAAGTGCAAGGTTTTTTGTGCTTTAACATCATTAATCAGTCGTAAGATGAGCGATAACACTAAGCGTTGTCCTGCCTCCCAACGATTGACATTATTTTTATCGTGCTGCCACAAAAATATTAATTCATCTTCACGGTAGTCGATGTTCAGTTTGACTGGCGCACTAAAATCTCGTAACACGGAAGGAAGCGGTTTTGATGTTACATTCACAAATTCAAATGTTTGTGATACTTGCGTGAAATTTAAAATCATTTCGTGGTGAGTTTCTTGGGTATTTTTTAATTGTAAGGGTAAGGCCTCGCCCGTTTTTGCATCGAGTAACCCCATTTTAATTGGCATGTGCATGGGTAATTTGTGAGGTTGCCCTGGCGTTGCTGCTAAACTTTGCTGAATGGTTAAGTGATATTCTGCTGTTTCTGGAAAATATTGTGAAGATACGGTGAGCACTGGGGTACCTGCTTGACTATACCATAATTTTAATTGGCTAAAATCAACCTGATTGGCATCGGCAATCGCAGCAGCAAAATCGTCGCAAGTCACGGCTTGCCCATCGTGACGTTGAAAATATAAATCCATACCACGACGAAAACCTGCTTCCCCGACAATGGTTTGCATCATGCGAATTAATTCAGCGCCTTTTTCATAAATGGTGGTGGTATAAAAATTATTAATTTGAATATAGGAATCTGGACGAACACTGTGAGCTAAAGGACCTGCATCTTGGGGAAACTGATAATTACGCAGTTTAACAATATTATTCACACGATGCGCATCGCGGGAAGTAATATCGCTAACAAATTCTTGATCGCGAAAAACGGTTAGACCCTCTTTCAAACTTAATTGAAACCAATCACGACATGTTACCCGATTCCCCGTCCAATTATGAAAATATTCATGTCCCACAACTAGACTAATATAAATATAATCGGTATCCGTAGCTGTTTTGGAATTGGCTAAGACAAATTTTGAATTAAAAACATTTAAGCCCTTATTTTCCATTGCGCCCATGTTAAAATCATCGACTGCCACAATCATGAAAATATCTAAATCGTATTCTAAGCCAAATTTTTCTTCATCCCATTTCATCGCAAGCTTTAGTGAATCGAGCGCATGTTGGCATTTATCTTCGTTACCCGCTTGCACGAATATTTGCAACACCACTTCCCGCCCCGACAGAGTTTTATAATGATCGGCCACACACACTAAATTTCCACCCACGAGCGCAAATAAATACGCGGGTTTTTTAAAGGGATCTTGCCACAACACCCAATGACGGTTATCGCTGAGTTCGCCTTTTGCCACCAAATTACCATTCGATAATAAAACCGGATAACGGGATTTATCAGCAATAATTTTGGTGGTAAATTTTGCCATGACATCGGGTCTGTCGAGATAATAGGTGATGCGACGAAACCCTTCGGCTTCACATTGCGTACAAAAATTGCCGCTGGATTTATATAACCCTTCTAATTCCGTATTTTCTTGGGGCTTGATGTGGGTGACGATGGTTAATTTAAATGTTTCGGGAGGATTTAGCAGTGTTAAGCCTTGTTCATCCACGCTATAATCCGCTGTCGTTAAAGGCGAATCATTAAGATGAATGCTGACTAATGTTAATTTTTGCCCATGCAACCGTAAGGGTAAACGTGCTTGTTCGGGATTACGATAATAAGCGACTTTTGACGTCACTTGGGTAACCTCTTCCCCTAATTCTACGGTTAAATCGATGGTATCCACCCAAAATGGCGGTTGTTGGTAGTCTTGGCGATAAATAGTTTGCATGGTCTGTGACATTTTGCTGATTCTCGTTACTGAATAATAAAACGGCCATTGTAGGTAGGCTGAATCTAAGTTGCAAGCTAAGCTCGGCCTATCGCGATAAGCGCACAAAAAAAATAAACAAAAACTCTCTTACTCGGCCCATCTGTAGTCTATAATCAAATGTAAGGGGTTGATTTGTCGTAGGATGTTGAGTAACTTTTAAAGTGAGCAAGTAAATCCCAGTTCAGCATCACACTCGAGGGGAATAAACCATGGGCACCGAAATCTTTAATCATTTCAAAGCACGCTATGAAAAACGTCAAGAAGAAGAATTAACACTCGAAGAATACTTAGAATTATGTAAAACCGATCGCATGGCTTATGCCAATGCCGCCGAACGCTTACTCGAAGCCATAGGTAAACCCACGTATGTCGACACCAGTCACGATCAACGCATGAGTCGAATTTTTGCCAATAAAGTCATTAAAACGTATAAAGCGTTTTCGGAATTTTATGGCATGGAAGAAGCGATTGAACAAATCGTGGCGTTTTTTACCCACGCTGCACAAGGCTTGGAAGAAGAAAAACAAATCCTGTATTTGCTAGGCCCCGTTGGTGGTGGTAAATCGTCTTTAGCTGAACGTTTGAAATCGCTCATGGAAAAAACCCCATTTTATGCGCTAAAAGGCTCACCGGTACATGAATCTCCCTTAGGCTTATTTGATCCGCAAGAAGATGGTCCTCTACTCGAAGAAAAATATCATATTCCTCGTCGCTATATTTCAACCACACTTTCCCCATGGGCTGTCAAACGCTTACATGAATATAATGGCGATATTACCCAATTTAAAGTAGTGAAAATTCATCCTTCGAAACACGATCAAATTGCCATTGCAAAAACAGAGCCTGGTGATGAAAATAATCAAGACATTTCATCGTTAGTCGGTAAAATTGATATTCGCAAACTCGAAGATTTTTCTCAAAACGATCCTGATGCCTACAGTTTCTCCGGTGGCTTATGCTTAGCCAATCGCGGGGTATTGGATTTTGTGGAAATGTTTAAAGCGCCACTCAAAGTATTGCATCCCCTCCTCACGGCCACCCAAGAGCGCAATTATAATGGTACTGAAGGCATTTCTTCTATTCCCTTTGATGGCATTATTTTAGCGCATTCGAACGAATCCGAATGGCATGCGTTTCGCAATAATAAAAATAACGAAGCCTTTTTAGACAGAATTTATATTGTGAAAGTGCCTTATTGTTTACGCGTGTCTGAAGAAACTAAAATTTACGAAAAATTATTGGCCTCCTCTTCCTTGCGCGATGCCATCTGCGCACCAGACACCTTAAAGATTTTGGCACAGTTTTCCGTATTGTCGCGATTAAAAGAACCGGAAAATTCCAGCATTTATTCCAAAATGCGTGTTTACAATGGTGAAAACTTAAAAGACACCGATCCTAAAGCCAAATCGTATCAAGAATATCGCGATTTTGCTGGTGTGAATGAAGGCATGGAAGGACTCTCCACGCGTTTTGCATTTAAAATTTTATCGCGAGTCTTTAATTTTGATCATAGCGAAGTGGCGGCTAATCCCGTTCATTTATTATATGTCCTAGAAAAACAAATTGAACAAGAACAATTTCCACCGGAAATTGCTGAGAAATACGTTTCCTTTATTAAAGGTTATCTAACTCCGCAATACATTGAATTTATCGGCAAAGAAATTCAAACTGCCTATTTAGAATCGTATTCTGAATACGGGCAAAATATTTTTGACCGCTATGTAACGTATGCGGATTATTGGATCCAAGATCAATCCTATCGCGATCCCGACACTGGTGAAAACTTTGATCGTCAATCATTAAACGAAGAATTAGAAAAAATTGAAAAACCAGCGGGCATTAGTAATCCTAAAGATTTTCGTAATGAAATTGTTAACTTTGTGCTGCGTGCGCGTGCTAACAATAATGGTAAAAATCCCGATTGGCGCAGTTATGAAAAATTGCGTTTAGTGATTGAGAAAAAAATGTTTTCCAACACCGAAGAATTATTACCGGTTATTTCCTTCAATACCAAAGCGTCTGTTGAAGATCAGAAAAAACATGAAGATTTCATCGCTCGCATGATGGAAAAAGGCTACACCAAAAAACAAGTACGCTTGTTGTGTGAATGGTATTTGCGTGTTCGTAAATCGTCATGAGGTGATGCATGTCACAAATTATCGATCGCAGATTGAATGGTAAGAATAAAAATATTGTCAACCGACAACGTTTTATTCGCCGTTTCAAACAACAGATTAAAAAAGCAGTTGAAGATGCTGTCAGTAAACGCAGCATCACCGACATTGAAAATGGCGAAAAAATCATAATACCCAAACGCGATCTTTCTGAGCCGTTTATTCATCATACTAATGGCGGTAAACGCGAAGTCATTCACCCTGGCAATAAAGAATTTAATTCAGGCGATCGCGTGTCGCGCCCTGATGGTGGTGGTGGCGCTGGTGGTGGCGGCGGTGATGCCAGCCAAGATGGCGAAGGAGAAGATAATTTTGGCTTTGAAATTTCCCGCGAAGAATTTTTAGAATTATTTTTTGAAGACATGGAATTGCCCGATCTCATCAAACAAAAAATTGCTCGCATTCCTTCGTATAAATACGTGCGCGCGGGCTACACCACCTCGGGAATTCCAAGCAATATTAATATCGTACGATCCATGCGTAGCGCGCAAGCACGTCGCATTGCTTTAGGAAGTCCTTATAAAAAACAATTAAAAGAAGCAGAAACGGAACTTGAGCAACTCGAAAAAACTAATGGCGATATTGCCTTAATTGAAGCCTTAAAACAAAAAATTGCCAGTTTAAAAAAGAAAATTATTGCCGTACCGTATATCGATGAAATCGATTTACGCTATAATAACCGCATAAAACTGCCAAGACCTACCACACAAGCCGTGATGTTTTGTATTATGGATGTGTCGGGTTCTATGGATGAAATGAAAAAGGATATCGCCAAACGTTTTTTTATTTTACTCTATTTATTTTTAACACGAAATTACGAGCGAATCGAATTAGTATTTATTCGTCATCATACTTCCGCCAAAGAAACCGATGAACAAGAATTTTTTTATTCCCGCGAAACTGGCGGTACCGTGGTATCGAGTGCTTTGGAACTGATGAAAAAAATCATGGACGATCGTTACTCTCCTAGTGAATGGAATATTTATGCCGCCCAAGCCTCCGATGGTGATAATTGGAATGCCGATTCGCCTTATTGTCGCGATTTATTACAAAAAGACATTATTCCCCTCGTACAATATTTTGCTTATGTGGAAATTATGCCAAGACATCATCAAAGTTTATGGGAAGCCTATAAACAACTTGATGAACGCTTTGACAATTTCGCCATGCAAAAAATTGATAATCGCTCCGAAATTTTTCCCGTACTCCATGAATTATTTAAAAGGCAACCAGCATGAAACGTAATGTCATTTCTACAGGTTCGGAATGGTCTTTTGAATTGCTCGATGCGTACGATAAAGAAATCGCGCGCATTGCCGAGTCTTATCGTTTGGATACCTTTCCCAATCAGCTTGAAGTTATTTCCGCAGAACAAATGTTGGATGCATATGCGTCGCATGGCATGCCATTAGGTTATGCTCATTGGTCGTATGGAAAACAATTGGTGAACTTATCAAAAAATTATCAACGCGGTGCCATGGGTTTGGCTTATGAAATTGTCATTAATTCCAATCCTTGTATTGCGTATTTAATGGAAGAAAATACCATGGCCATGCAAGCGCTAGTGATTGCCCATGCTTGTTATGGGCATAATTCTTTTTTTAAAAATAATTATTTATTTCAAATTTGGACTAACCCCGATTCGATCATCGATTATTTATTATTTGCTAAAAATTATATTCATGAATGCGAAGAACTCTATGGCGTTGAAGCGGTAGAAACCATTATTGATGCCTGTCATGCGCTGAGTCATCATGGTGTCGATCGCTATAAACATCCTCCCAAATTATCGCTGCAAGAAGAACGTGATCGCCAAAAACGATTAGAGGAATATCGCCAATCACAATATAACGATCTGTGGCGCACCATTCCGCAAAAACAAGCCAACGACGATGCCAAAGCCATTAAACGTTTTCCCGAAGAACCCCAAGAAAATATTTTATATTTTATTGAGAAAAATGCTCCATTATTAGAACCTTGGCAACGTGAAATTGTACGAATTGTTCGTAAAATCGCCCAGTATTTTTATCCGCAGCGCCAAACGAAAGTGATGAATGAAGGCTGGGCAACCTTTTGGCATTATCGAATTATTAATGATTTGTACGATCAAGGTTCGGTGACTGATGAATTCATGATCGAAAATTTACAATCGCACACTAACGTGATTTACCAACCACCTTTCGATAGTAAATATTATTCAGGCATTAATCCCTATACCTTAGGTTATGCTATTTTTACCGATCTCAGACGTATTTGTGATAATCCCACGGCTGAAGATCAAGATTGGTTTCCACACATTGCTCACAGCGATTGGGTGCAAACCTTAGATTTTGCCATGCGCAATTTTAAAGACGAAAGTTTCATCGCCCAATATTTATCGCCCCGCGTCATTCGCGATTTAAAATTATTTTGTGTCTTAGATGATGATGAACTCGATTTTTTAGAAATTTCCGCTATTCACAATAAGGCGGGTTATCAACATGTGCGCAGTAGTTTAGCTGAACAATATAATCTCGGTTCGAACGAACCCAATATTGAAGTTTATAATGTGGATACTCGTGGTAATCGCTCACTGACATTACGTCACCATCAATACAATCGCAAACCACTCGCTGCAACCGAAACTCAAGAAGTGCTAAAACATTTACACACACTTTGGGGCTTTGACGTCCATTTAGAATCCGTCGATCACCAAGGTAAGATTATTAAAACCTTTCATTGCCCAGAAAAAAGTTCAGAATAAGATTGAACTTGAATTAATCTGTCACACTAAGCTAAGATCCATGAGTTACAATGCCCGCACATCGCAACGTAGCCTAGAACGCAGCGCAGCATGTAGCCTGGAACGGAGCGCAGCATGTAGCCTGGAACGTAGCGCAGCGAAGATCCAGGATCAAAGTTTTAAAATTTCACCGTTCCCGAATTCCGCGTTGCTCAATCCATCCCACTTATTCTGTGATGAGCAAAATATAAATATAATATTAATGAGTCGAGGTATAATTATGTTAGCAAATGTTTTTAACACTCTTAAACAAATAGCAGGAAAAAATAAAAGTAAAAACAAATTATCACCAAATACCATCAAAAAAATTCAACAAGCACAACAACAAGCTGGAATTAATACACCTTCCAAGCCTACTCCAAATACTCCATCGTCACTGGAATCAATCACAGCGCTTTTGAATAAAATAGCAGAAATAAATAATAAAAGTAACAATACATTATCACGAGCCATTCTCAAAAAAATTCAAGATACACTACCTAAACATGGGATTAATCAGTCTTCCAAGCTTCTGAATAAAAATGCCCTAACTTTATTGATTATTAGCCTCTTACTCCAAGCAACGCGCACTGCCGCTAAATATACCTGCTTGGCTAATCCACAACCGGAGTTTAATAACACTGCACTGTGTATTAATACCGATGGTTCCTCAAGGCAAATACCTTCGTATCAAGATCTGCTCGCTTGTTTGGTAAGTTATGGTTTTAATACTCTGGTTGATATACCCGAAAGTGCTTTAAAAATGCTTACCTCAATTTCTTGCAATTATGAAAATTCAGAATCTGGGCCATTAGACCTTGTTATTAATGTGGCAGAATCTTTAGCTAAAAATAGCACGCTAGTATTAAATACAATAGCTCACGTTCTTAAAAAATTAAGTACAGTATTGAATAACCAGTGTGATGAGCTGGAACCTTCGAATGACTTTACAGGTCTTTATATAATTTTTGGGATTGCCGGTCTAGCCGCCTTTGTTGGGAGTTATTATGGTTATAAGGATTGCAAAAAGGCTCCAGCAGCAGCGCCAGGATATGTTGCTCTTCCAGGAGCAGCTGCGGGTGTCGTAGTGCCTGTTGCTGCGGCCGGCGGCGGAGCTGCGGGTGCCGCAGCTGCTCCTGTAGATCCAACCTCCAGCTCAGGTGCAGCCAACAGGATGTGATCTTGGTTAGTGCTGTAGCTTGGATCGCATCGCAGCGGTGATTCAGTACGTAGCCTGGAACTTCGCTGTGCTGCGATCCAGGATCGAAGTTTTAAAATTTCACTGATCCTGGATCTTCGCTTACGCTCCGTTCCAGGCTACTTTTAATCGACTAAATTAACAAAGGTATTAATATGCTCTCTAATATTTATAAACTTTTTGGATATAAAAATTCTACGAATAAAAACACCTTGCCAAAAAAGGAATTAGCGAAAATTAAAGATGCGCAAAAACAACAAGGTATTGTGATAAAGCCACAGACGAAAAATCAATCGTTTGACGAAACTAGCAATCAGCATTTTTTTAATTCTTTTTTATTTAGCGTTAATAAGAGCTTATGCTCCTTTTCTCTTAAGAAATTCACTTTATTTTTCTTTCTTGGCGCATTAACCAGCATGACAAATAAAGCAAGCGCCACTAATACGCGTGGCCTTCCTTATCTATGTTATTCAAATCCAAACATTCCTTTCAATAATACCGCAATTTGTTTTAATACAATCGGTTCAGCCATTAGACCGGCGTTAGAGAATTTAAAAACCTATCTCCAACAAAACAATTTTAGTGATCTTTCTTTCGTAACTCCCGATACGCCTGGCATAGTTTTAGAAAATCTTAAAACCTTTGTGTGCGAATTCTTAAACTATACCAGTAATAACTTGATTCAACTTAAACTTAACACTGCCGAGCAATTATCAAATAACTCCCCCTTCGTTTTAGATGTAATAAATAATACCCTTGCGTATTTTAATAAAGAATTACATCAACAATGTGAGCTATTAGGATTAACGGACAATACATCTGGTTATGATGTTAAAGAGTATATTCTTTTCGGGGGAGGTTTATCACTAGCAATAGGTGCTCTTTTATATATCATAAAAAAATATGATAGTATTGGAGAAGGAATTGCTAATCTTTTAGTGGCTCCCTTGCTAAATAGTCAAGGGCTTGCTGCAGGTAGGAACGGTCTGATCTTGGCTTATAGGTATGCTATGCATAGATAATAAGAAACATGAGAAAACTATTCAGGGAATTTTCCTGGATCGTAGCTTAGCGGTGATCCAGGAACATAAATAACCGCATACTGAATTTAATCAAGTTTCGTGACGCGTTTAAAGATTGAAGATTAATCGAGATCAAGTCTGGATCTTCGCTACGGTACTTTCCAGGCTTCCAGGCTGTGCTATTTTTCTTTAACCAACAATGGATTTTTGTGCCATGCTATACATGTATAGCAACTCTTGAGGATTTAGTCATGTTGATGTTAGCCATTCGATTATCTGACGATATTGAATAACGCCTTGCTCATTTAGCAAAAGCGACGGGGCGTACCAAAACTTTTTATGCTCGTGAAGCCATTATGGAGCATCTTGGTGATCTCGAAGATCATTATTTAGCTGCTCATCGT
This sequence comes from Legionellales bacterium, assembly GCA_026125385.1. Lineage (NCBI taxonomy): Bacteria > Pseudomonadati > Pseudomonadota > Gammaproteobacteria > Legionellales > Legionellales bacterium. Next base: position 2,846 of record JAHCLG010000005.1, on the reverse strand, counting down.
TTAGAATACCCCAGCGAGCGCGTAAGTCATACGGATGTGGAGAAGGCACTTGGCTTGGACGATTGATCGTAGGGTGTAGCCTGGAACGTAGCGTAAGCGGAGATCCAGGATCAGTGAAATTTTAAAACTTCGATCCTGGATCTCCGCTTACGCTACGTTCCAGGCTACTTCCAGGCCACGCCTATTGGCTGGCGATGAGTTTTAACGTGCGTTTGGCTTCTTTTAGGCCGTTGGTGGCGGCTTTTTGGAACCAGTAAATAGCGAGGTTATCATCTTGTTTAACGCCTAAACCGTATAAATAATTTACCGCTAAATTATATTGGGCTTCTGCCATGTTTTGTTTGGCGGCTTTTTCAAACCAATAAGAGGCTTTGACATCGTCTTCGGCAAAACCACCGACGCCTTGCGTATACAACAGTCCTAGAAAATATTGCGCATCGGCTTTGCCGGCTTTGGCTTGTGCTTCGATATAGGGAATAATTTGATGGTGACTGTCTTTGGAGATCGAATTAAAATAAGTTTTTTGTAAAAATTTTTCGATATTAATATCACCTTGGTGAGCCGCTTGGCGAAACCAATATAAGGCTTTTTCGGGATCTTGCTTTACGCCTTTACCGTAAAAATACGCGACTCCTAAATAAACACGTGCATTATCATCGCCATTTTCAGCCGCTAATTTCAGCCACGCCAAGGCTTTTGCATAATCTTTTTTTACCACCACGCCGTGAATATAAATCATGCCCATTAAATATTGTAAACGACAGTTAGCCGATTTTACGGCGGTTTTAATTTGTTCTAAATCTTGCTTGCTACAAGTGGCGGTAAAATCTGATTCGGGTTTTTTGGCCCAAGCCCCAGCAAGACTGAATGCCAAAATTATTACCATTATTTTAAATTTTTGCACGATAAAAACCTCCATTATTTGTCGTCATCTTCGCTGTTATTTTCATTCTCGTCATAGTCACTCAATCCGCGACGCAGATAACGAGAATAGCGTAATGCTGGACGAGTATACAGGTATTCCACTTCATCAGCTAGTGCCTGATAAAGCCTATGAAGAGATTCTCGATAACGCAAACATGCTAAGGGTTGTTCGGAAAATAACATGGCAAACACATCAATGGCTTTATCATGGTTTATTTTTTCTATATTGGCTAATTTATTCAATAATAAAAGTCGTTTTTTGCATTCTTGCAGATGCTGTCTCTCACTCGAATTATCGTATAAATCACTCGCTGAAGTCAGGTGCTTCTGAGAAATTTTAATATACTGGCTAAAGGCAAAACGCAAAGTTTGTAAATCATGCTGGAATGCATTTTTTTGAATATGCAAATTTTTATTTAATTTATCGAGCGCAGCAGCTAAAAATGTTTCTAATTTTACATGCGCCTCTTTCTCGTCTGCAAACGCAGCAGCATCCATAGCCTGTAAATATTCAATGCGTAAGAATAGATCGTGCTCTAGTTTTTCTAGTTGCGACATATTGAGATTTTGGGTCAGACTAACGTGCTGTGACTTTTCTTCACTCAGCGCTACATGTACTTTTTGCAAGGAGTAATACAAGAATTTAAGAATGCACTTACCCTCATGCAAAGATTGGTGCATGGCTTGGCAACGTTGTTTTGCTTGCGCACAATGAAAAAGCTCTTCGTTTTCTGTTGCACTCTCGTTTTTAAATTGTGCGCTTAAGGATATTTTTAAGCGATCTTCAAAGCGCTTTTTGTGATCGATCATGTGATTAACTCCCTGTTATTACTTTAAGAGTCTGTAACCTTGAATAGTGAGTCATGAGAAAATAGTTTGCATAAATCTTATTTGAGAAATGAAGTTTTTCCATTTTTATCAAGATTTTTCAGCACTTGAATTGCTTGCAGCTTATGCATTTTTCAATCTTAAGTCTACAGAAATACCCAAAAATAGTAATCTATCTGTAGACTTAATTGCAATCTGTATCCGTATCAACTGCATTCTGTTGTTCATCAATCAACAAGTTGCCATCGCACTCTAGCCTATCACTGTAGGAGTCCCAAGAAAAGTGCCCTTGCATTTATCCGTACTCCATACCGTATACGTTTCACCGGCGGCACTTAAGGTTTGTTCATAAAGTTTCATGGGTTCTGACCACGAGCTGCCATCGTGATTTTTACCGCTTACGATAGCATTCACGAGATTAAAATATAAATGATCTTTGATCTCAGTTCGGTAAGACAAATAACGGATCGTCACGCCGTTTAATCCTTTCACCCCATTTTTGCTAGTAATTTGCTGAATGGTGGTGACAATCACACTGGGGGTGTGTTGGCGACAATACTCTAAAGTAGTTTTTGGATTAAGCGGAGTGATATGGTTGAACACCGCCGTCCAAATCACTTGAGGCGACGCCGCCTGTGCCACAACTAGTGAAAAAGCATTTATCAATAAAAAAATACTCATCAGTTTTTTTAAACGCATCGTGTATCCTCTGTGTGGTAACGCCGAGATAAGGCTATAAGGAGCTTCTACCCAAGCGTAATGAATATTGTCTGCTTATTTTTGCAGTTTCTAGGGGATGAGTAAACTCTATAATTAACATCCCGTATTTCGCTGCGCTTCATACGGGCTACAGGCAAGTAGAATGCTATATCCATCCGATTAGCAAGGCAGATAAAATTACTATAAACTACTCCTTTTAACGGCAAAAGAGAGCATAGCTGTGTCCTTGCAAGCAATATTAGCCTCACTATTTTTTATTACCGCACTTGCCAGCTATTTAAATTATCGTTTTTTTAAATTACCCAATACCATTGGTATTATGATAATCACCCTCGCCTTTTCACTGCTATCGATTATATTGAGTCAGACTGGTG